>JACOXB010000005.1 GCA_016176505.1 Candidatus Colwelliibacteriota bacterium
CATCAGTTTGTCTTAAGTATCGCGGACAGCCTCATCAACTACTCCGACGCCTTTGAGTACTCGATCATCCACTACAAAGGAGAAAAACCGAACCAGTTTTTTGACTCCTCTCGTACGGAGCCTCGCTATCTCGCCATCCCTCAGCCATCCTACTCCCTGGTGCGAAAAACCCTCCACTTCCTTGGGCTTGTAACGGGCATCGAGGGCTTTCTTATCCAGCATCTCGATAAGACGCTTCGCGGGAAGGGCATAGATCTTTTAGTCATACCTACTCCCTTCTCATTCGATATCCCCCTCTCTGTGCCCTATGTGGTTTCTCTTCCCGATTACATGCACAAGTATTATCCGCGTTCGCCGGAGTATGGATGGAAGGTAAGAACCGCGAGGGACATCATCTACCCCTACTACGCACAAAACTCTCTCCTCACCGTCGCTGATTCAAACCAAGGTGCCGACGATATCCATACTTTCGCCCGCATGCCGATGGCGAAGCTGCGGGTTGTGAAGTACATCCCACCGAGCTACGTCTATAAATACCGCGACATGACGCGTGAAGAAGTTGAAACTACTCTCGCCCATTTTAAGCTTCCGGAAAGGTTTCTTTTCTACCCTGCACAATTCTGGCTCCAAAAAAATCATGACCGGATCATTCGCGCACTCCACAAGATAAAGCAGGAGCGTGGTGTCACCATATCGCTCGTGCTCGTGGGAAACTCCAAAGGGAACTACGCCCCCTGCTTTGAGGCCGTCATGAAGCTTGCCGAAAAACTCGGCGTGCGGGTGGACGTGCACCACCTCGGTTACGTGGAACACAAAGAGGTAGTGGCGCTCTACAAACAAGCGGTGGCGCTTGTCTCCCCGGCCTTCCAGGGACCAACTACCCTACCGCCCTTAGAAGCGATGGTTTTAGGTTGCCCGGTTGTAACCGCTAACATTTTTGAGGTGCCGAAACAAGTCGGCGACGCCGCCCTGCTTTTTAACCCTTCTGATATTGATGACATTGCCGAAAAGGTCTATAAGGTGTGGACCGACGAGAATTTGAGAAAAGAGATGGTTAAACGGGGCTATACCCAAACCAGGGATCTGACGTTAGAGCACTACGGCAAAGAGTGGCTCTCTGTAATCGAAGAAGCCCTGCGACATCATGACCCGAGATAAAGGAAAAGAGATTATTAAACATGGTGATAATATCATCGCCATCATTATCTACAACACCCACGCTGACGAAGGGGTAAATTTTCTGACGCCCGACGATTTCCCTAAACAACTCGGTTTTTTAAAACATCCTAAAGGGCACATCATCGAACCTCACACCCACAAACCAATCCCCCGCCAGATCACCTACACCCAGGAGGTACTCTTCATCCGAAGCGGGAGATGTCGCATCAACCTTTACGACACGGCAGGAAATCACCTTGATGCAAGAGAGCTTGAGGCCGGGGACATTATTCTTCTAGCTCACGGCGGACACGGCATTGAGGTTCTGGAAGACATAGAAATTATTGAGGTTAAGCAGGGTCCTTACTTAGGTGAGGAAGACAAAGCCCGTTATTTTGAACAATGATTCCAGTTAATAGGCCTCTATTAATTAGTGGGGAAGGAAAATACCTAGCTGAAGCCATTAAAACCGGCTGGATTTCCTCCGAAGGACCTTTCGTCAAAGAGTTCGAAAATAAATTCGCCGCTTACGTCGGCAAAAAGTACGGTACTGCAGTTTCTTCCGGCACCGCTGCCCTAGAGGTTGCCATGGGCGCGATTGAGCTAAAGGCCGGCGATGAAGTGATAATGCCCACTTTCACCATTATGAGCTGTGCTGTGGCCGTCGTTGCCTACGGCGGCATCCCTGTATTTGTTGATAGCGAGCCGGACACCTGGAATATGGATGTCTCGCAGATTGAAAAGAAAGTTACCAAGCGGACAAAAGCGATAATGGTAGTTCACATCTACGGCCACCCGTGTGATATGGACGCGATTATACAAATAGCAAAGCGCAAAGGGCTAATAGTAATTGAGGATACTGCTGAAGCCATTGGCGCGGAATACAAAGGAGGGTACCGTACGGTACCCTTCAAAGGCAAAAAATGCGGTACTTTCGGCGATATCTCCTGCTTCAGTTTCTACCCCAATAAAACTATCACCACCGGTGAAGGCGGCATGCTTTTAACTAATAACAAAAAGTTTAAAGAGCGAGCCGACAGATTAAGAGATCTAGGGTTTATTCAGGAGAAGAGGTATTACCACGAAGAGATCGCCAGGAATTACCGGATGACGAACATCCAAGCTGCCCTAGGCGTAGCCCAGATGAAAAATATCAAAAAGTTAATAAAAATAAAGCGCGGCTACGGAAAACTCTACAATAAACTGCTTGCTAATATCCCCGGCCTCCAGCTGCCGGTCGAAAAACCTTATGCCAAAAATATCTACTGGATGTACGGCATTGTCCTCGATAAATCCACTGGGTTCAATAATGAAACATTTGCCAAAAAATTAGCCCTGCAGGGTATTGGTACTCGCCCATTCTTCTACCCTCTCCACCACCAGCCAGTTTGGCGGAAATCTGAGTACCGCGCGGTGAAAGAGCGAAACAAGGACAGCTTCCCTGTAGCCGATAAAATCGCCAAGCAAGGGCTTTACCTGCCCAGCGGGCTTGGCAACACCGAAGAGGAGATTAGATATATTTCTGCAACAATCAGAAAATTACTGAAATCCTAATTTCGGGACTTCCGATGTCCCAAGAAGGGTCTTCCGATGACCCGAAATTAACGTTAATATTTGGTCATCGGAAGACCATCAATTAGTAATTCGTATATTCGTAATAGATTCGTAATCTGTAGATAGCTTATGCTCACATTTTTCACCATCCCCAAGCCCTTCGAGGGAGTCATCGGTACCGCTCAAAGAAATTCTATCAGCAGCTGGCTTGCAGTCCATCCGGGAAGTGAAGTTATTGTTTTTGGCAATGAGAAAGGAGCAAGTGAAGCTGCTAGTGAGCTCGGGTTCCGTCACGTCAAAGAAATTCGCCGAAACAAATTTGGCACCCCTCTCGTTAGCGAAGCATTTCAAGTCGCCCGCAATATCGCCAAGTACGACCATTTGGTTTTTATAAATACCGACATTATTCTTCTCAATAACCTTTTAGAAGCCGCCGAACAAATTAGATACCCTCATTATCTGATGGTTGGCAGGCGGACGGATCTAAATTTAAAAGAAGAAATCAATTTCGCACCACCCGACTGGAAAGAAAATCTTGCTAACCGCGCTAGGAGAGAAGGCAGGCTCCATGGCTTCTCTGGTATTGATTATTTTCTTTTCCCCAAGTCATTGGCGCCGGAGATGCCGCCCTTTCCGGTCAGCCGCCCCGGCTGGGACAGCTGGTTCATCTACCACATTCGCTCCCGCAAGGTCCCTGTCATTGATGCTACCGAGGTCATCACCGCCATTCATCAGAAGCATCCCTACACTTGGAGTCCCTCTGATCCTGAGAGTTTAAAAAGCGCCGAGATAGCCGGCGGTCTGGCCAATATGTCGACCATCCGCGACGCAGATTTTATTCTTACTCTTCAAGGATTGAAAAAACCGCCATTCATAAGGCACCTCTTGAGCACTCTTTCTCAACTGTACGCCTGGCGATTAGTCCTCGCCTTGAAGCGCCAGATCCTACGCGCCCTCGCCTAGCTGCCCTATGTTTTAACATATGTTAAAACATAGGGCAGTCTCAATTTAAGGATATTCCTAATAAATATCGCCTATACGCTCTTCCCGTCACGCACTGCTTCCTATCTTGATGTTGCGCCCTGTTCGCATTAGAATACCAATTACTAAATCATGAATGGCTCAAACGAGGCAAAGAATACGGTATCTTCTCTTGCTTCTCACGAACGGGTCTTGGTGACGGGAGCGGGCGGATTTATTGGTCACCACCTCGTGCGCTTCCTTAAAAACAAGGGGTGCTGGGTGCGAGGTGTTGATATTAAAGAACCGGAATACTCCCCCATCAACGAGGCGGATGAGTTTTTGGTGCTTGACCTTCGAAACTTCGAGAATTGCGAGACTGCCGTAAGAGGCATTGAAAAGGTATATAACCTTGCGGCTAATATGGGAGGGATTGGTTTCATTACCGCGGTGAAGGCGGATGTAGTAAGGGACAATATTCTTATCAACGCCAATATAGTGGAGGCATCTCGGCTTGCGGGGGTAAAGAGAATCTTCTATTCTTCGTCTGCCTGTGTTTATCCAAAGTATAAACAAGGCGATCCGGAGGTCATCCCTCTCAAAGAAGAAGACGCCCATCCGGCAGATCCCGAGGACGGCTACGGATGGGAAAAGCTGCTTTCTGAAAGGATGTACTTGAACTTCCAGGAGGACTACGGGCTCGAGGTGCGCATCGCCCGTTTTCATAATATCTACGGACCGGAGGGTGCGTACGACGGCGGCCGGGAAAAAGCGCCCGCGGCCCTCTCAAGAAAAATCGCCCTCGCGAAAGACGGCGATGAAATCGCTATCTGGGGCGACGGCAAGCAGACGCGCTCGTTTTGTTATATCGACGACTGTCTTGAGGGAATCCACCGCCTTATGGAATCAAATTTTACTGGCCCGTTAAACATCGGGTCTGATCGGCTCGTTACCGTTGATGGACTGGTTGATATGATAAGCGGCATCGCAGGAAAGAACTTAAAGAAAAAGTATGAGCTCGACAAGCCGCAAGGAGTCCGGGGCCGCAACTCCGACAATACCCTATGCAAAAAAATTCTCGAATGGGAACCAGCAATTTCCCTCGAAGAAGGGCTTAAGAAAACCTACGAGTGGATCCACGTACAGGTTTCAAGAGCTAATAAAGCATAGGAGAACAACCTTGTTTCTATTTATGGTTACTTTTTTTACCACTCCCAAACCTTTTCGGGGGCACAACGAAATTACCCAAAAAAACGCGCTCAAGAGCTGGACTCTCCTTGAGCCGAAATGCGAAATTATTCTCTTCGGCAACGAGGAAGGTACGGCAGAAGCTGCGGCACAGTTCGGCGCCAGACATATTCCCACGATAAAAACAAACGAGCATGGCATGCCGTATGTGAACGATCTTTTCCGCGTGGCAGAAGAGCAATCATCGCGCCCAACACTTGTCTTCATCAACACTGACATCATTTTATTGGACGATCTTCTCCCTGCTCTCGTATCTCTCAAGGAACCGCGCTATCTCATGGTGGGACGCCGCATCGATATGGACATTACTACACCCCTTGATTTCAGCCCCGGATGGGAAAAAACACTTCGCGATCGGGTAAAACGGGAAGGCGCCATGCACGGATATTCCGGCATCGACTATTTCGCTTTTCCAAAAAAGTTTTGGCAAGATATTCCTCCCTTCGTTGTCGCCCGTACCAGCTATGACAACTGGTTCCTCTTTAACGCATGGGAGCGCAAACTCCCTCTCATAGACGCTACCGCAGTCGTGACTACTATCCACCAAAACCATGATTACAACACTCACCCCAAAGGCGCGCAATGGGTCTGGAAAGGCCCGGAAGCGCAACGCAACCTCGCCCTTGCGGGTGGAGTCGGCCATCTCTTTACCATCCGAGATGCGGGTTATATCCTTACCGCGGAGGGGCTCAAAAAACCTCCGCTTACGTTCTACCGCCTCCTTACCATTCCCTTTCGATACTATGAGCGCTCTTTTCTCCTTAAACCTCTGCTCTTTTTGGGTTGGGCGCCTTTTATCCTCTGGAGAAAAATAAGGCAGCGAGTGTAGGAATGAAAAAAACAAAGATCAAAAACATTTCGGTGATCGGTCTCGGAAAGTTAGGGGCTCCTATGGTAGCTGCCTTCGCTTCACGCGGTTTTCAGGTAATCGGGTTGGACCAGAAAAGCGTTCCGGTTCAAAAACTGCAAAACGGCATAGCGCCAGTATTGGAAACCGACCTACAAAAATTTATCCGCGCGAACAGAAAAAGAATCTCCGCCACTGAAGACTATACGAAGGCAATTCTGAACTCTGAGATTACATTCGTTATAGTCCCTACGCCAAGCGAAATACGCGGGGGATTTTCCACAAAATATATAAAAGCGGCGGCACAAAGGATAGGGGAAGCTCTCCGCAAAAAAACTGCTTTCCATGTGGTTTCCCTTACGAGCACGGTATTGCCCGGGTCAACGGAAAATGATCTTATTCCCGTTCTTGAAAAACATTCAGGGAAAAAGTGCGGCAGGGATTTCGGAGTTACCTACAACCCCGAATTTATCGCCCTGGGAAGTGTTATTAAAAACCTCCTCCACCCTGATTTCACGCTCATTGGAGAGTCGGACAAAAAAACGGGTGATATACTTGAATCCTTCTATGACGACCTTTACGAGCATACGACTCCCATAAAAAGAATGAGCATCGTGAACGCAGAGATCGCAAAGATTGCCCTAAACACCTATGTCACCACCAAAATATCTTATGCGAACATGCTGGCGGAGCTCTGCGAGAAAATCCCCGGAGCGAATGTTGACACCGTCACCGACGCTATCGGCACCGACACCCGTATCGGCAGAAGATGCCTCAAAGGAGCCATGGGGTACGCAGGGCCTTGTTTCCCCCGCGACAACCGCGCCTTCTCGTACGCCGCGAGAAAGTTTGGGACACGGCTTCTCCTCGCGGAGGCAACCGACACCATCAACAAAAAACAGGTAAAGCGAATTACCACTCTTATCGAGCGCCATCTCGAAAAAAATGGGAGAGTGGGAATTCTTGGACTCGCCTACAAGCCAGACACGAACGTAGTGGACGAATCGCAGGGCGTAGCGATTGCCTCTCTCTTATCTCGCCGCCGCGTACCCGTCACGGTTTACGACCCCCTTGCAATGGACAACGCGCGGCGTGTCTTAGGGAACAAAGTCAACTACGCGACCTCTGTAAGGCAATGTATAGCGGCAAGTAACCTAGTGGTAATTACAACTCCTTGGGAAGAATTCAGAAAACTCTCGCCCGCGCTTTTCAAGCAAGGAGGACGCAAACGCGTCCTCATTGACTGTTGGAAGATACTCAACAAAAACTCATTTAAAACAGCAAGTCAGTATATCGCCCTTGGAGTTTTCCGCGAGGGACGGACACCTTAGGCCTGCACACGCGCAACAATAAGAAGATTCCAACCAAGGAATCTCTCGAGCGCCCTGAAAAGAAACCGGGGCATCCAGCGGAAGTACCAAACCTTTCGGTACTGATACTTCCGGTAGTAAGGAACACTAAAGGGAAAAATAAAGTCTTTGCCGATGCTTAAAACCTCAAACCCGTGGGCTTCAAAAAGTACCCGTGCCTCTCGGGCAGAATACACATAAGTAACAGGAGAGCCCTCCTGGGCTTCGGAATACTCCCCTACGAGCTTCCTCCATTTCCAGAACATTCCTTTGCCAAACTTCACGATAATCCATAAAACCTTCCAGGACCATTTCGCATACACCATCACGCGCACTTCAGTCTCGCGCCCGCAGTACTTGCGAAATTCCTCAAGCGCGTCCCCCGGATTGGGCGTATGGTGGATTACACCCCACGAGTAGACAAGGTCGTACGGCCGGGGAGGAATGGCTTTTGAAAGCGTCTCGGCATTCGCTTCCACGAGAGTCGCGTCCAATCCATAGACTTCAAAACGCCTCCTGGCGATCTCAAGACTTTTTGGGGAGAGATCAACGGCCGTCACTCTTGCGCCAGCTTTTGCAAACTCAATCGTATCGGTACCAATCCCACATCCCACCTCGAGCACTGATTTTCCTTCCCATCGCTCAAATTGGGTAAACCCGGCGATATGCTGTTCCACGAAATAGCGCCGTTCACGAACTTGCTCAAAGTACTCCAAAGTACCCACTTCTTTAGGGCTGTGCCGAATGTTGCACGGGCGGTCATCCCAGAACTTCCGCACTCTTTCTAATAGTGGTGAATCAAAACCCCCGATATCCTCTGTGCTTTTCATGTAAATATGATACTAATATAATGGTGAAAAAACTGAAACGCAACCAAAAAATCTGCAACGAAATTACTAAAAGAGAACTAGGAATTGGAGTCAAATTGCTCACCCCCTAGCCCTACTCTGTATTTGCCAAGATGAAGAGCTGATAAGAGAGACGGAGACCTTAAACCTTAAGGTTCTTCCCCGAAGACCAGGTCCCGGAGCATATGGTAAACGGCTCCCACCGCGAGTACGTTCGCACAATCTTTAATGACTTAAGAAAAGAGGGCTGTAAGGCCCTTTTTCTTTTTAAATAATCCCGTACTCTTTCAGGTCGTGGTCAACCATTATCTTCACCAGATCATCCCACTTCGTTTTCGCTTCCCAACCGAGTTTCTCTTTCGCTT
>JACOXB010000008.1 GCA_016176505.1 Candidatus Colwelliibacteriota bacterium
CGGCTTCTTACTAAAAGTTTCGAGAATCCAGTTAATGCCAGTAAGCGGAGTTCTTAGCTGATGGGCGGCCACGGTAATAAACTCAGACTGAGTTTTAAAAAGCTCAACTTCCCGGGTTCGATCCTGGATCATTTTCACAAAACCGAGCACTTCGCCTTTAGCATCCATAATTCTTTCGGTTGAAACCCGAAGCTCACGATCAGGCTCGGCAAAAGACAGATCAAAAACCTGAGGATAGCGACCAGGCTCGGAACGCCTGATTACCGCCGGCGCAAGGGAAGGGAAAACAGTCTGAGCTAAAAGCCGGAATTCAGGATCGCCGGCTTTTTCCGGCCCAATCACCTGGCCAAGTATTCTCTCGCTTTTAACTCCAAAGATCTGACTAGCGGCCTGGTTAAAAACCGTTATCTTAAAGGCGTTATTATAAGCCACAACGCCATCAACCAGATTAGCGATGATGTCTTGAAGCCTTAGAGCTGCGACCCGATTTTCTTCGTCTGATTTCGCAAGCCTTAAGCTGCTCCAGAGAATAATCACGCCTAAAAGCGAGAATGAAGCGAAAGTAATTATAGACCACTTAAGCGGCAGATATTTTAAATCAATTACTAAAATCAAAATGGCGAGGATTAGAAAAAACCAGAAAGCTCTTAACTCCGCTCTAAACAAGTAGGGTCTTTTGACGCGAGCCATTGATTTAATTATAGAGGTTTCAACAAGCGGCCGGCTAAACTGCCAAAGCCAAGCCCTTCGAGATAATTGGCAGTTTCTTCTTTAGGGATCGATTTCACTCTCAAATCTTCAAGCTCAACTTCGAGGGGCAAGCTCCTGTTTAGGGTGGCTAACTTTTTTGAAAGCAGAGCCTGATCTTTATTAGCCACGAGTTTCTGCTGTAATTTAGTGTCGGTTAAACCAATGCTCTCTGCTTCCTCCAGAACTTTTTCAAGCGAACCGTGTTCAACAAGAATTTTTGTCGCCGTTTTTGGCCCAACTCCCGGTACGCCAGGAATATTGTCAGAGACGTCGCCGGCCAGACCCTTGTAATCAGCAAGGAGCGTTGGCGGAAGCCCGAATCGCTCTTTGACCGCGGCCTCGTTATAGATAATCGTCTCGCTCACGCCTTTTTTAATTGTCTCAACCACTACCTTGTCACCTTCGACAAGCTGAAAGAGATCAGCATCGCCGGAAAGAGCAATAATCGTAAGGTTCTCTTTGCCTTTAAACCGCTCGGCCAAGGTGGCCACAATGTCGTCAGCTTCCCAGCCTTCGTAATCAAGAGTTTTTATGCCGAAAGCTGAAAAAACTTCCGGCGCAAGCAAAAGCTGGGCTACTAAGGGTTCGGCTGTCGGCGGTCTTTTGCCCTTATATTCCTTATATTCAGTCGCCCGGATAGTGGTGGTATCATCCCGGTCAAAAGCCGCTAAGGCATACTCTGGCGGCCGCTCCCGCAAGACTTTAATTAGGATGGCCGAAAGCCCGTAAAGAGCGCCGGTTGGCGAACCATCGCTTGAGGTAAACGGCGGCAGAGCATGAAAGGCTCGGTGGATCAGGGAGTTAGCGTCGATTAAGAGTAAGGTTTCTTTCATTTTCTTTTTGGCCGTGTTTAAATCGGAGCCAAATCGTGCCTTGGGGCAGAACCCGTCTCGCCCGATCAGCCCACTCAACAATGATAATATTTTCGGGATTCGCAAGCGCCTCCTTAAGTCCAAATTTATAAAGTTCACCGGGTTTTTGGAGCCGGTAAACATCGAGGTGAAAAACATTTTTAAATCTCTTCCCTTTCGGCAGGACTAATCTTCGCCACAAAAGAAAAGTAGGGCTCATTATTTTTCGCTTGATGCCCAGGGCGTGAATAAAAGCCCGAATAAAAGTGGTTTTACCAGCTCCGAGCTCGCCTACAAGACCGAAAACCAAGGCCTGCTTTCCGGGCTTGGTTTTTAAAACTTCCTGGGCTAATGTCCGGGCTAAGGTTGCTGTCTTCGCTGGTGAGACCGAAACATAGCTCACTTTTTCCATTCTCCTAAAATATTATTTTTCAAAAGATAACCAATCCCCAGGCTAAGTAGAGCGGCCGGGACCAAGGCAATAAAAACCGGATTAAAATTCCAATCAGTTTTGTTAATTTGACCAACTAAGTCTTCGTTTTCAATACTTGTCGCATCCCCGGCATTTCCAACGACTCCAACATCTCCGACATTTTGGACATATCGCGGCGCCACTATAATTTCATCTTCGCCGACTTGACCATAACTAAGCTCATCAGCAACCTTGCCTTGAGGATTTATTAAAACCAGCTTGTCGCCATCGTTATTCAAACTAATCCGGGTAAGACTATAGGGAAGAATGAGCTCTTCTTGGGGGCTGATTGTCCCGGAAAGATTAAAAGTTTTGCCGCTTGCGTCGTTAAAGCGCCAGCCTAAGAGATTAACTAACGAATCGCTATCGTTTATTAACTTCACCCACTCAGCTTCAGTATCCCGGCCAACTGGGTTTGGTAAAACTTCTTTAAAGTAAGGCATTCTTATCCTGGCTCGTTTTAAGTCCCAGGTGCTCGAGGGCGGCTGGCTCAACTACTCTGCCGGCTGGTGTGCGCCGCAAAAATCCAAGCCGCATCAAGTAAGGCTCATAAACCTCTTCGATAATACCCTTATCTTCATTTAGAGCCGCGGCCACGGTACTTAAACCAACCGGACCGCCACTGAATTTCTGACTAATGGTTTTAAGCAAAAGCCGATCGTGATTTTCAAGCCCTAAAGAATCGATTTCTAAGTACTCCAAAGTTTTCTCGGCAACGTTTTCGGTAATTTTATTCACACCATTCACCTGGGCATAGTCTCTGGCTCGCCGCAAAAGGCGATTAGCTGTTCTCGGCGTAAAGCGAGCCGCGAGGGCCAGGGTCCGGACAGCGCCCGACTCAATCTCAATGCCTAAAATTTTAGCTGACCGCTTAATAATCGCCTCAATATCTTCAAGTTCGTAATAATCAATCTTAACCGTGGCGCCGAAACGGGAGCGAAGCGGAGAGGATAAAAGATTAATTCTTGTTGTCGCCGCAATTAAGGTAAAAGGCGGGAGATCAATCGAAATAGTCCTTGCTCCTGGACCTTTGCCAATCACAATATGAAGCTTGCGGCTTTCCATAGCCGAATAGAGCACCTCCTCAATCAGCCGGTTCAAACGATGGGCCTCATCAATAAAAAGAATTTCATGGTGCTCAAGATTACTTAGAATAGCGGCTAAGTCGCCGGCCCGTTCGATCGCCGGCCCAGTGGTGGTCTTAATCGAGGCCGCCATTTCGCGAGCCACAAGCCGAGCTAAAGTGGTTTTCCCAAGACCGGCCTGACCGTAAAGCAAAAGGTGGTCAACCGGTTCGCCTCGATTTCGAGCCGCCTCAATAATAATCTGGAGGTTTCTTTTGATCTTCTCCTGACCAATATATTCTTCCCAGCGTTCTGGCCGGAGAAGCACATCAATTGCTTGATCCTCTTCGATTTTTCCCTCCCCGCCTGTTGGCGAAGCAGGTTTTTGCCTAGGTTTTCCCGCCATTTTATGCTGAGTTTATCGAAGTATTGACAATACGTTTATTCTATGTTAAGATGACTTTCGAAGCTAGAAGTCTGCGGGTAGCCGGACAATCTCTAGTTTAGGACGGCCTGGTTCCGACTGGGCCGCTCCTCGAGTAGTTCCGGTCTCGAGTCGCCTATGACTTACCCTAAGTACCCGCAGTCTTCTGGCTTTCGAACCAACCAATCGGTCCGCTCGCTCGAATCACCTCTTCCAAACTGGTCACGCCCTGGAGCGCTTTCAAGACGCCGTCTTCCTGCATCGTTACCATTCCCTTCTTCCTCGCCGCTTGTTCAATCTCAGATTCGGTTGCTCCTTCTTTCATTAAAAGATCGAGGGGGGTTCCGCCTCCGCCGGATTCAAATAATTCGAAAATGCCGACCTGCCCCCGATAGCCTTCTTCGCAACGATTACAACCCTTACCAGGTTCGTAAATCTTAGCGTCTCGGAGGGAACGGGCAGAACCAGAGACTCGCTCGGGCAGGCTTTTTAAAAATTCCTCAATCTTAATTCTCGCCGGCTCCTCTATTTTAAGCTCTTCCCGGCAGTAAGGACAGAGACGCCTAACCAGTCTTTGGGCGATAACAATAATCAGAGCCGGACCAATCACGCCTGGCTTCACCCCCAAGTCAACCAAGCGAGGAATAGCGCCCGAGGCATTATTAGTATGAAGGGTTGAAAAAACTAGGTGACCAGTGAGAGCCGCGTGAATCGCGGTTTCGGCAGTTTCTAAGTCTCTTATCTCGCCAACGAGAATTATGTCCGGATCCTGCCTCAGGATCGAACGAAGTCCGGCCACAAAAGTATAGCCGGATTCAAGATCAACCTCGGTCTGCTCAATGCCTGAAAGGTGGTACTCAATCGGATCCTCAACCGTGATAATTTTCAGGGCCGGAGTTTTAACTTTAGCGAGAAAAGCATAGAGAGTGGTGGTCTTGCCCGAACCAGTGGGACCGGTAACCAAAACCATGCCGTTCGGCCGGGCCAGGGCCGCCGTAATCACTTTTTCGTCATCAGACCTGAAGCCTAAATCTTTCAGGGTTAAAACAATCTTTCGCGGGTCAAGAATTCTCATCACCACCGCCTCGCCAAACTCGGCCGGCACCACCGAAGCTCTTACCTCAACCTCGCCTTCATCGCCTGAAACAGTAAAGCGTCCGTCTTGAGGGCTATCAGTCACATTTAATTTGAGTTTGGCAAAAAGCTTAATCCGGCTCGTTAATCTTTCGGCTATTTCGGCTGGAACTTGATTCACATCTTTTAGGAGGCCGTCGATCCGAAAGCGGATTGAAGTACCGCCTTCGGAGTGCGGTTCAAGATGAACGTCAGAGGCCCCGAGCACTAAAGCTGAGGCGAAAATGGCTTCAACTAGCTGGCTGGTCGGCCCTTCTTTTTTTGAACTAATAAAGTCTGTGGCAAGAGTAGTAGTTTTCGCCGAGGTCCTCGCCGCATCTAAAATTGACTTAGTTAAGGCGGCCTCGGCTGTCACTGGTTTTTTGCCCAGTCCGAGGCGCTTCGCTTCTTTAAGATAACGAGCCCAAAGGGATTCAAGCCCTTTAAGCGAAGCAATTACTAAATTCACTTCGTAGCCGCGGGTTTTTAAATTCCCGAGGAGTTCTTTAAGCTCTGGCCGGAGCGAGCTGTAAATCGCAAGGGTTAATTTCTCTTTTTTAGCCTCGATCGGGATGGCCTTCGCCTGCCGTTCTTCTTCCTCGGTTAAAAGTAGTAAGGCCGCCGAGTCAACGGCGGTTTCCGCGAGATTAAGATAGGGAAAGCCCTCGGCTTGGGCCCTCCGTCTCGCATCTCTTTCCTCAGCGGCTTCGTTAAAAGAAGTGATTTTAGAGACAAGGGTATCTCTAGATAAGCGCATACTCTTGTAATAAGATTACAGCGAAAAAGTAAAAGCTAAAAGCGGGCTTTATGGCTGGTCACAGCAAGTGGAAACAAATTAAACATAAAAAGGAGGCCTCGGATAAAGACCGAAGCCGACTTTTTTCGAAGTTGACAAATATTATCCAGGTGGCGGCGCGAGGTGGGGCTGATCCAGAGTTCAACCCGGTTCTCCGAAACGCGATTGCCCAAGCTAAGCGTCAGAATCTACCTCAGGCAACAATTGAACGAGCTATCCAAAAAGCAAAAAGCGCGGCCGATGCGCTCGAGACCCTAACAATCGAGGCTTACGGCCCAGAGGGGATTGGTCTTTTAGTCGAGGCCATCACCGATAACCGGAACCGAACCATGAACGAGCTAAAATCACTTTTTAAAAATTACGAAACGAAGTTGGCTGAGCCCGGTAGTTTAAGCTGGGCTTTCGAAAAAACCGAGGACGGCTACGAGGCCAAATTTAAACGGGTTGCTTCCGAAGAGTCGCGGGAGAAGATTGGAGGCCTTACCCGCGCGCTCGAGGATCGGGACGACGTTAAGTCGGTTTATTCTTCAATCGCTGAGGTTTAAATGATTATCTTGGGATTAGATCCTGGCACGACTCGGGTAGGATATGGCGTCATCGAGGCCCAAAAGGGAAAGCTCAATTTAATTAAATGCGGTCTTATTGGTGAGGTAAGCGCCGATCAGGCCGAACGCCTGAGGATCGTCGAGAAAGAACTTGGAAAAATTATTAAAACCCATAAACCAGTTCTTATCGGCATCGAGAAAATCTATTTTTCTAAAAACCGGAAAACGGCAATGAGCGTGGCCGAAGCAAGAGGAGTGATGATTGCCCTGGCCGGCCGTCATAATATTCCGGTGCTTGAATTTGGTCCGAGCGAGGTGAAAAAGATCGTTACCGGCAGCGGCGCCGCCACTAAAGAGATGGTCGGCCGAATAGTAGCCTTGACTTTAAACCTTAAAACCCCGCCTCGGCCTGACGATGTTTCCGACGCCTTAGCCATCGCAATTATGGCCACATTTCACCCCTTGACAAGGAAAACCCCCTAGCTATACTTTGCCTAGCCTATGAGCTTAAAAGGTCGCTGATTAATCTTTTTTTAGCTTATACGACTTATGACCGACCTTAAAGAATTGGTCCTCCAAGACGAAGAAGAAGACCTCGACGAAACCGCGGACGAGACGACCGAAGAAACTAAGGAAAATAAGGACGGGGAGGAAAACGAGGATTCTGAAGCCAAAGACGACGAAGAGAAAGACGACGAAGAGGACGAAAGCTACTAAAAATTATCGAGCACTCAAGTCTGTTGAGTGCTCGATAATTTTATTATCATAAAGACGTGCTTAAAGACGCCTTTCGCTGGCTAGGACAAAAACGAGTCAAGACTCAGATCTTAATCGGCCTTGCCGGTTTAGTCTTAGCGGGCGGCATTTTTACTTTTCGGGTTTTTGCGAGTCTGCCCAAAACTGAGGAAATCGGCGAGCTTCGAGTTCCCGAATCAACTAAAATTTATGACCGGACTGACGAAACTCTGCTTTACGAAGTTTACGGTGAGGCTAAACGAACCGTTATCCCGCCTGACGAGATCCCGGACCGTTTGAGGCAAGCCACGATTGCGATTGAGGACAACTCGTTTTACAGCCATCCGGCTTTCGACTGGCGCGGCATTGTAAGAGCAGTCGGCGTCAATCTCTTACGGGGCGAGTTTGCCCAAGGCGGTTCAACTATTACCCAACAGCTCGCAAGGAGCGCTTTTCTTACTTCGGAGAAAACTATTACTCGAAAAATCAAGGAGCTTGTTTTAGCTAATCGCCTAGAAAATGAATACAGCAAGGACGAAATCCTTGATCTTTATTTGAACCAGGTTTCTTATGGTCCGAATATTTATGGAGTCGAGACCGCTTCCCAGGCTTACTTTAACAAAGGCGCTAAGGATTTAAGCCTGAACGAGGTTGTAACTTTGGTGGCTCTGCCCCGTTCGCCCAGTTATTACTCGCCTTGGGGTAATCATTTAAAAGAACTGGAAGATCGGAAAAACTTTATTGCCCGCCGGATGCGGGAGCTCGGTTATATTGACGAGGCTGAGCTTGCCTCAATCAACACGGTCCTACCCGAGATTGCCGAGCGACCTCGCGAAGGAATTAGGGCGCCGCACTTCTCCCTCTATATCCAGGATTATCTCCAGGAAAAATACGGCGAAGAAGCTTTGCAAAGAGAAGGCTTTAGGGTAACTACGAGTCTTAGCTGGGAACTGCAAGAAATCGCCGAGGAAGCGGTAAAAAACGGGGTTGAAAGAAATGACCGGCTCTATGGCGGCTCAAACGGAGCTTTAGTCGCGATGGATCCTCAGACTGGTCAGATCTTGGCCTTAGTTGGTTCAAAAGACTATTTTGGCGATTCTAAGCCTGACGGCTGTGAAGAAGGCAGGACTTGCACTTTTGAAGGCAATTTTAATGTGGCGATGCAGGGTCTAAGGCAGCCTGGTTCAGCGCTTAAGCCGTTTGCTTATCTCACTGCTTTTTCTAAAGGGCTCACGCCCGAAACGATTGTTTGGGATGCGCCGACTGAATTTAATACTTCCTGCTCGACAAGTTTTACTCCGGGGGTAAGAACTCCTGGCTGTTATCATCCTTCTAACTTTGATGGCCTGTTCCGCGGACCAGTAATGTTTAAAGAGGGCTTGGCCCAATCAATCAACGTGCCATCGGTCAAGGTGCTTTATCTCGCTGGCCTCTACGACACTATCGATACTCTTTCGCGTTTCGGTATCACCACCTTAACTGATCCTAATCGCTATGGACTTTCTCTGGTGCTTGGCGGCGGTGAAATAAAATTAATCGAACTGGTTGGGGCTTACTCAACCCTCGCGGCTGATGGAGTTTATCACGAACCGGTGACGATTCTAAAAATCGAAAACAATAAGGGTGAGGTGCTTGAAGAATATAAAGAGGAAGGGAATAAAGGCGAGAATGTAGTTGATCCCCAGCTTGCAAGACAAATTAATGACATTCTCTCAGACGTCTCGCTCCGAGCGCCGCTTTTCCACGCAAGCCTATCGCAGACTCAGGTACCCGGGTTTCAAGTGGCTTTAAAAACCGGAACCACTGATGACTATAAAGATGCTTGGGCTTTTGGTTACGCCCCGAATCTCGTAGTTGGCGTTTGGGCTGGCAACAACAATCGGATTTCTCTCCAAAGCCAGGGTTCGAGCATCCTGGCTGCTATTCCAATGTGGCATGATTTCATGTCAAAGGCTCTGCCTAAATTCCCAGCGGTTGGCTTTAACCATCCGGCGCCGACCCAAACCTCAAATCCAATTCTTCGGGGAGAACTGGTTGATGACGGTTTCCACAGTATTCTTTATTACCTTAATCGGGTAGGCGATTCCCAGTACTCGCACTGGGAAACCGGTATTAGAAATTGGCTCGCGACCCACTCAGTTGATCTTTCTAGATTTAATGTAGTTGATGCGGGTGAAGGATTTGGTCCGGGCGAAGCTGGAGGTGAGGGTGAAATTAATCTCCGGATAGACGAACCGGAGAATGGCGACTTTATTGACTCCGGTATCGCAATTAGCTTTAGGGCTGACTCCGAACGACCGATCAGTAAAATCGAGGTTTATTTTAACGACCGCTTGATAGCGACCGAATACGGCGACTTAGGTAAGAAGCCAAAATACGAAACGGTAATTAACCCGAAAAACATTGAACTCCAAAACTCGCTCGTAATTAGAGTGGTTGACGAAGAGGGGTTAAGAGAAGAGAGGGAGCTAATTCTTTACCGTAGGTAGCCCCTCAGCTAGCCAGGCTCTTCACCGGCATTAAAATATAAAAGTAGCTTATGTCTCCTGGTGTTCTAATCACTGCCGGCTTCTCATCCCCGTTTAAGCCAAGCATTACTTCTTCACTCTCGCCCGAGCGAATGCCATCGAGGAGATAGCGCCAGTTAAAAGAGACTGTTAGGGGCTCGTCTCCTTTTGCCGTCTCACCAGATATCTTAGCTGGTAAAAGATAATTATTTTCGCCAACCGCGTTGTCAGCCGAATAAACCTCAAGTATTTTTTTGTCTTTAATCCTTAATTTAACTTCGTTTGTTCTTGAGGCAAAAAGTCCGGAGAGCTTTAGAGCGCCGCTAAGCTCGCTCCGGTTCACTAAAATCTCGGTTAGAATCTCTTTCGGCACAATCGCGTCGTAGTCAGGGAATTTACCTTCGATAATCCGAGAGACAATCTCGAGCTCTTCAGCCTCAAAAAGCACCTGATTATTATTAAGATAAATATGAACACCGCCATCTTCTTTAATGCTTCTTGATAACTCTTGGGCGGTTTTTAAAGGGACGATAAGGTCGGCAACTTGCTTGTTTTTATTTTTAATCTGACTGCTGGATATCTTGGCTTCGGCTAAACGGAAGCTGTCGGTCGCGACAAGCTTCAGCCCGCTTGTTTCGATCGAGAAAAGCACGCCGCTAATCTCTGGCCGAAGCTCGGAGATTTCTCCAGCCACCACCACCCGGTTTAGAGCATCGCGGAGAGGTCCTGCGCTCGTCTCAATCAACTCTTCTTTTTTCTCGGTTCGAGGGATAACCGGAAAATCGCTCTCATCAATTCCCTCGCACTTGGCCTCGTAGTTGTCGGTTTTCAAAACCAGATTATTCTTTTTGTCGGTTTCGAGACTAACCCTTTCACTTGAGAGGCCGGCTACAATACCAGCGAGGAGTCCGTAGGGAACCGTAATCCCGCCTTCCTCAACCACTTTTCCGGAAATGTTTTTAGTAATCGCGAGCTCAAGGTTGGTGGCCGAGAGTCTGATCTTATTGTTTTCGGACTTAATCAAAACATTCCCCAAAACCGGCAAATTAAGGGCCGAGCCGACTGCCCGGCCAACCAGATCTAAACCAAGCTTCAAATTATTTTTTAAAACAACTAATTTCATAAAGTTAATTTTTATTTAGTAGTTGTTAGCTAGGCGTTTAGTTCGGGATAAATCAATTTATTGTTTAGTTGAAAGGGGTTTTGGAGTTTTGGTTGGTTAATATGATCTGGATAAGGGGCGATGTTTCTTGGGGACTCACGGGGAAGAACTTTTAGAGAAGCTAAAAACTAATTTTTTATTCCCCAAGCCATCCACCACTTCATCCCAAGCTGCTCACCATCTCTTTAATCATTAGAATCTTCTGGTTTAGGTTCGGATTTTTAGTAACATCATCGTTGATTTTCTTATAAGCATAAATAGCAGTGGTATGATCCCGCTTGCCAACTTTATTCGCAATATCGGGGTAAGACATGGCTAGGAGGTCGCGGAAGAGAAACATGGCGATCTGCCTTGGCTCAACAAACTCTTTGTTGCGCTGGCGGCCAACCAAGTCGTTCGGTGAGATCTCAAAAAAGTTCGCCACCACCCTAATAATTTGGCTTGGGCTCACCTTAACCGCGGCCTTCTCAGCTATTTCAGCAATCACTTTTTCAGCAAAGGCCATATCAAGGGTCCGGTTATAGGTTGCTTGGTAAAAGAGGAGTTTGTTAAGAACACCTTCGATTTCGCGAATGTTTTTCTGGGCCTTTCTAGCGATAAGGTCGATGATTTTCTCGTCAAGGGCCACCTCCCGATCTTGAAGCTTAGTTTTAGTAATCGCCACCCGGGTTTCGTAGTCGGGGAAGGTAATATCAGCGATCATTCCGCCCTCAAATCTAGAGCGGAGCCTTGCCTCGAGGGTTGGGATGGCCTTGGGCGGCCGGTCAGAGGAGATAATAATCTGCTTATTGTTCTCGTGAAGAGCGTTGAAAGTATGGAAGAATTCTTCCTCGGTCTTTTCCTTGCCGCCGATAAACTGGATATCGTCAATAATTAGAACATCAACCCCCCGGTAAGTTCTTTTAATGTCTTCGAAGCGGTTGTTTTTGACCGCCCAGACAACGTCATTGGTGAATTTTTCCGAGGTGACGTATTTAACTTTTACTTTGTCTTTATAATTTTTCTTGATTTCATTTCCGGCTGCTTGGATCAGATGGGTTTTGCCGAGGCCGGTTCCGCCATAAATAAAAAGAGGATTATATTTTGTGCCAACTACGTCAACCACAGCCGATGTAGCCGAGTGAGCCAGTTCGTTAAACGAACCGACGACGAACGAATCAAAAGTGTAACGCGGGTTTAAATTAGTTTCGGGATCAACCTTGATTTCCGGTAGCGCCAACTGCCCCTCGCTCACGCGCCTGGCCACGAGTTTTGCGGCCTTCGAGCGGTTAGCCTTCTCCATAAACACCCCCTCGACCACATACTCTATCTTTCTCGTGGTTGAGTCGTAATTCCTGATTGAGCCGAGGATAAGTTTATGGTACTTCAGCTCAACCCACTCCTTGGTAAAGTTATTCGGAAGAGCGATGAGGGCGGTTCCGTCTTGGGCATCGAGCAACCGACTGTTCTTCAGCCAGGTGAGAAAGTTGGGTCGGGACACCTGCAACTCTATTTCTGATAAAACCGCCCGCCAGAGCTCTTCTTTAGTCATGTCTCACCCCTATTCTTAATAAAACAAGAGCCGCAAGTCAAACACGGAATTTAAAGAAAGTTGTTGATTACTTGTGGAGGAATCGACCGAAGGCTATAATAACCGTCAGTGCCCAAAAGAACTTATCAGCCGAAAAAAAGAAAACGAGCTCGAACCCACGGCTTTATAAAGCGTAAACGCACACCAGGCGGCCGCGCCGTGCTCAAGCGGCGCCGGACTAAGGGCCGCGCGAAACTCACAGTCTAGTTTTGATGCTCGGTAAAGCCTACCGTTTGGATGTGGCTGGATTTTCCAAAAACGCCGCCCTTATTCATAAAGGGGGATATTTTAACGCTAAGTTTGCTCCGAATAAGACCGGCCACTTGAGAGTCGGTATAGTTACAAGCCGTAAAACGATCCCGAAAGCCGCAAATAGGAATGCTTTAAGGCGAAGAATTTTCGATTTTTGGCAAACGGGGTTAGAGGAAAGATCGGTCGACATTCTCATTATTGTTAAGCCTGAAGCGGGCAAGCTTAACCCGCGGAAAAAAGAAGATTTGATTAATCTTCAATCTGAACTAAACTCAATCAAGAACAAGTTGAAATGATTAGCGAGCTCTTTCGGGAAATTCTATATCGACCACTTTTTAATATTTTGATTTTTCTTTACGAAACAGTCGCCTTCCGCGATTTAGGTTTAGCTATTATTCTTTTCACTATTTTAATCCGCCTCATTCTTTTTCCTCTATTCCATAAAACCGCTAAGCACCAAAAACTTTCTCAGAAACTCCAGCCCGAAATTAAAGAAATCCAGAAGCGCTACAAGGATGATCGTGAGGCTCAGACCAAAGCCATTATTGAGCTTTATCAAAAAAATAAATTAAGTCCTTTTACGCCTTTCGGCTTACTTCTTTTACAACTGCCGATCCTAATCGCTCTTTATCGGATTTTTATCAATGGCTTTAACGAAGGGGTTCTTGGCCTACTTTACTCCTTTGTCCCCCGGCCAGAATCTTTTAATCAAACCCTTTTTGGCCTGATTCGGCTTGATGAGGTGAGCTGGCTACTCGTGGTCATCGCGACTGGGCTCCAATATTTACAGGGCCGGCTGGCTTTCAAGCCCCAGGCTATGGGAGCTAAAAACGCTAGCATGCTCAAGTTTACAGCCCTCCTTTTTCCGGCTCTCACCCTTTTGATTTTAATGAGATTTCCAGCGGCCTTAGCCCTCTATTGGTCGACAAGCACTGGTTTTTCTATAATTCAACAGGTAATTGTTAACCGCGATGGAGAAGCTAAAGGAAAAAATAGAGAGCCTCGTAAGGCTAATGGGGTTCGGTGACTTTCGAGTTGAGTGCGAAGAGAACTCAAGACGAGTTAGTCTCCACATTAATGACGGGATTGTTTCAGAAGAAATTCTGCCAGCATTTGTTTTAAATCTCGAACGAGTAGCCAGGCTGATTGCTAAGCACTTGGATGAAGGTCCGGTTGTGGTTGATATTAATAACTACCGCCGTGAAAGAGAAGGATTAATTATTAAACTCGCCCGAGCCGCGGCGAGGAAAGCCGCAACCACTGGCGAGGCCGTGGCCCTACCAATAATGAATGCTTACGAGAGAAGATTGGTTCATACCGAACTTTCAATGCGCCCCGATGTTTTAACCGAAAGCACTGGCGAGACTGATCGCCACGTGGTCGTGAAACCGATTGAAGGATAAAATAGGTTTCCTAAACTTTTTCTAAAAGCTTTAAAATTCCACTAAGCTCCTTGCCCTGGGATCGGTTATTAAGCCAAATAGTGATAGCGAGTGTTATGGTTCGGATCGGCAGGACACCGACCGTTAAAGCATCGGCTAAAAATCCGCCCATAAGGAAGATTAATCTTCTTACTGCCCTTTTTACTACTAGCCTGCCCGAGATACCTCGCAAAAGTGACCAGATAAGGATAGTGCCAGATATAAATAGGCCGAAAGTGAAGGCTAAGAACCAAATGACTTGGCCGAAAATAGGAACCCAAAACACGAGGCCAGCTAAGATTTCGAAGAGATCAGCTATGGCCGCGGCGCCAAGGACTATAAAACCTTCGACCGCCCCGATTTTTGCCCGTTCGGCATCCTGGCGCTTAAACTCAAGCTCCTCGACGCCCTCTAGGGGCTCCTCCTCAACCTCCTCACTAATCTCGATTACGTCGACCATCGACTAAAGCTCGTCTTGTTCCCTTAAAATTTGCTCTGGATCAGTGGTAATCAACTTATCTTCAAAATAAGACGGCACAACCTGGATCGCTACGTGTTTCAAGCCGGCGATGAAAAGCCCGGTGCCCACCTCTGCCTCGAGCAGGTAGCTTTTTTCAGTTTCAGTCAGATTAAATGATTTGGCAGCCAACTCGATCGCGGCTGGCGATTGCCTAAGAAGCAGTTGGAGCGAGGAATTAGTGATAATCGGTCGGCCATAAGGCGAGTTTAAGAAGTCTTCAACATCCTGAGTAATAGTTGAGATGCCAAGATAGTATTTTCTCGATCGTTTGGCCAAGCGATAAAGGAAAGAGGCGCTGTCCGGATACTTCATCATCCACCAAGCCTCATCAACAACCATAATTCTTTTTTTCAGTTCTCGCCGCACCAGGCTCCAGACAAAGTTCAAGATAATATACATCGCAATCGGCCGCAGTTCTTCCTCTAAATCGCGCACCGAAAAAACAATTAAGCGGTTATCAATATTAACGTTAGTGGGCCGATTAGCAAAACCAACGTAACTGCCCTTAGTAAAGCGATAAAGCCGGTTCGCCATATCGCGACCCCCTTCGATGTTTCGCAGAACCTCTTCAAGATTTTCTAAAAGCGGCGGCTCTTTGCCGGTAAAATCTTTATCAGCCGTAATGTCTTTCGAGGCATAGGTTTCAGTAATAGCCTGGTCAAGTAAAGCCTCTTCTTCGGAGCTAATTTTGCCGAGCATCAGCTTAACTAAACCGCTGAGGTCAACAATATGCGATTTTAAGGCTTCGCCCGGAGTTTCGTCTTCGGCCATAATCGGCAAGTCGAGCGGGTTGATCGTACTCTCTGACTGCAAAGAGATCCGGAAATAACTGCCGCCAACTGCTTTTGCTAGGGTTTCGTATTCATTTTCCGGATCAACAATAATCAGGTCCGAACCAAGCATCATCGAGCGAATTACCTCGAGCTTAGTGGCATAAGATTTTCCCGAACCAGCCTTGCCAAAAATAACCATATTAGCGTTTTCGAGCGAAAAGCGGTCAAAAATAATAACGGTATTGTTGTGGCGGTTTAAGCCGTAAAGCACGCCCTCATCCGAAGTTAAATCAAGAGCGATAAAGGGGAAGAAAGAAGAAACCGGCGCCGAGTTTAAGGGAGTATGGATGCCGAGCTCGTCTCTCGCCAGAGGCGCGGTTGAAACAAATCCCTTTAATTGCTC
The DNA here is from genome assembly GCA_016176505.1 of Candidatus Colwelliibacteriota bacterium. GTDB lineage: Bacteria > Patescibacteriota > Minisyncoccia > UBA6257 > Colwellbacteraceae > JACOXB01. The sequence goes on from JACOXB010000008.1 coordinate 15,359, forward strand.
AAAGTTCGCCGGTTTAAGGTTCACTAATTTGCTATCTAGGTCTTTAATAATTCGATTCTCGAGCCCGACAAGCTCTTTTTCCGAATCAGCGTAGATAGTGATGTAAACACTTGTGTCAAAAAGTTTTTCTTCAGCCCGCTGGAGTGAATCTCTGAGCATCTCAATGTCCTGGAGGGCCGTCTCAAGCAGAGGATTCCGAATCAACCCCTTTTCTTGGCCCTCCATTATTTGGGCTTCGATTTGGGTTGTTTTTCTTCTTAAGTTTTTTAGAGCCGTGCCGGTATCAAGCGGATGAACAAAGATAGAAATATCTAAAAGTTCGGGCAGGTTAATAATCGGCGAGAACCAGCCGCTTGAAAGATAGCGCGGATAATTGAACACAAAAAGCGTTTTTAAGTACTTCTCGCCGATCCGGATAAAGTTTGGTGAAACTTCGGCCGAGGCCGGCGCCACAATGTCCTCAAGTCCGGCAATGCCGCTTTTGCCTTGGCGGCCGATAGCTTCGCCCCTTTTTTCGATTGTAGCCGGGTTGTAATAATTAAAATAAAGCTCAAGTAATTCCGGATCCTCAAGCGCCACAGCCCGGAGGCCAATTTGGCGCAGACTATTAATTACCTGTTCGGTCCGCTGATCTAGCTGCTCTTGGTGAAGCGGGTCAACTGCTTCGTTAATTTCGCCGACACCTTCGGACGCTGTTTTTTTGCCACCGAGAAATTTACCAAAGATTGATTTAGCTGGGCCGGGCAGGACTGGCGGGTCAAAAGGAACAACCACAAAAAAACTTTTCGCCATAATGGCGTTCGTCTCCACAAAAGATTTAACAAACTCCCGATATTCCTCGAGCTGGATTTTTAAAAGTTTATTAGGCTCGTTTTGCTGCCTTTCCTCGAGCGATCGGAGATATTCATCAACATTTAATTTGCGGGAGTGGATATTAATCTGAATTGAAAAATCGAGCGAGTTAAGCAGGCTTTGATAGGTGCCAATAATGATTTTTTGCTCGTCCTCGGACTTAAGGTCAAAATTTAAGCCGTCAACTAAGACAACCTTCCGGAGAGCCCCGTTTTTAAGAATTACAATGCCATCCTTAATATCCTGGATGTCGACAATGCTCTGGGCGCGCGCCGCTTCAGTCGCCATATGCCTAAGTATAGGTTTTTCCAGTTCAGTTTTGTAGGTTCGGATAATTCGGATATATTTCGCAGTTTCGGATTATATTATCGGTAATCAACCCGTTTGGCCACTTCTCTCTCGCCGGTTATTCGGCGAACTAATTCGTATTTTTCTTTAAGCCGGGATCGGGGTTGGCCAAAATTTCGAGGTAACGGCTGTTCCCGTCTCGGAATCGCTGTTTTTGAAGTGGCAATCCATTGCCAAAGACCCTTAATGCCGCCGAGCGTCGGCTTCTCCGGCCCTGCGGCGGCCAGAGGCTCGGCCCTCGCTATTATAATTTTTTTAGCTTCAGCTTCGGTTCTTGGTAGCCGCGGGTCAAAAACGTATATTTTGGGCCGCCAGAAACTATCAAAAAAAGCTCGGAAGAAAACCATAAGCGGCCGGCCATTAACTTTAATAAAGGCAAGGGCCAGACCAATAGCCGAGACAATCACGGTAAGGATTAGCCAAAGCCAAAATTCAAAAAGAACAAAGAAAATGACAATAAGAATGGCGGCCGCGGCAATATAAGCAAATTGCTTCAGGGTGAGAGCGCCGACTACCCTATCTTCAGTTTCAATAAATTGCGGAACCTGAAACTGCACGGTCTTATTTAGGGAGGTCCTTAAGGTTAACTACGTTATTGGGATGAATCGCTTCATTTGTTGGGGTTGTTTGACCACTCTGCTTATTGGATCGCTCCGCTTGTTCAAGTTGTTCAGCTCCGACATCTTCAACGCTTCCGACATCTCCAACGGGACTACTTAGTCCGGTATAATGAACCACTCTTATTTGAGGTTTCTCGGTTCTGCCAACTTTTGGCGCGGCTCCTCCGGGTCCGGAATAAGGATAAGCAGTGGTCGCTTCATCTACTTCAAGCCGGGCTGATATAGGCTTTTGTTCTGCCGGGGCAGGCGCCTCATCGGGTTCGAAAAAGTAAGGTCGCGCTAAAGAGGGCGCTCCGTCTTGCGCCTGGGCTTGTTCAACCGCGCCTTCTTCATGAAGCATAAATGGTGAATTTGTATCAGTTGGTGGCGATTCAGGGATCGGCTTCCAACTCGAGGTTTCGGCAAAAGCCGGTTTTAGCTCCTGGGCCGGCTGAGCGTTAACGTTTCCGACGTTTCGAACATCTCCAACAGTTTGAACAGGCGCCTGCGGCTCCCTCACTTCTCCCCAATGGTAAAGCGAGGTTATCTCATCGATTATTGGCGCGAGAATTTTCTTGTTGATTTCCTCGGCAATGGAGTTCGCCACTTGGGCCGGCAAGTTAACTTCTTTTTGAAATTCTTTAGCCAAATCTTCAGGATGGACAAAGCCAAGAATAACCGCCCCGGTTAAGTCAGCGATTTTCTTCGTGCGTTCTCCGTTCAAGTGGTGATCTTCGCCTAAATCCCAAATCACATCAGTGCTTTTTTCGGAAAAAAGCACTTCTTTTAAATGCTCAGGCAGAGCATCAAATCTTTCTCTGGCTTTGCCTAGCGGAATATTAATCATAAAGACATTTTATCATGGACCCGAGGCTGGCGCCGGTGGGGCGAATAAGAGTCCGCTACCCAGCATTCGGTCATATTCCCGATAAAGTCTCCGGGCGAAACTTGCGTCCCTCTCTTCGGGCGATCCTGCCGGAGACAAGGCGGCTCTTGCCTCGAGTGCCCTCAGTTTATCGTCCGTATTTATACCTCGTCCTCGCAAACCGGCGGGTAAGGTTCTGGTCTCGAAATCGTGTACATGCGCCTCGAACGTTTGTTGGAACTGATCAAGCTCATCGGCGTTCATCCTCGTCCTAAGTCTTGAGGTGGTCTCCGGTACGGTTTCCAATAGCCCCGAACCAAGACGCCCTGCGATAACTTGTCGTGTCGCATCTTGGAATCCGTACTGATTTCCTGGCCTGAATATTCGGGGTTGAATAGCATCGACACTTCTAGCAGTTTGATAGGTCGCTTGCCGGAAAGCATCTACGGCATTTCCCAATTCAGCCAGAGTTCCAGTTCCGTCTTCGAATGCTCGGGCGGCGTTCGCGACGGCCGTATTAAATCCTGCTGCCTGTTCGAGATCTTCGTAATCACCAACTCTTCCTGATCGTTGGAACCTCCTTCTCGTTCTTGCATCGCCAATGTAGCGAGATAAGCTTCCCGGCGCGTCAGGATTTTGTGGTAGTAGTCCGAGTAGGCCGCGCTGCCTAAGGAAATCCATAGCCTCGTCTAAGGGGGCCCCGTGGAGACTTGGCACGGCTTGAGCTAAACGGGCCGGGTTCTTTTTTAGGGTCGTCAAATCTTGATCCGCCGCCTTTTTGACAGCCTCTTCGCCTTTCGCACCTAAGATGTTTAATCCTCGCCCCCCAGCTCGGACCGGGGCAGTCATTAATCGACCCATCAATCCTCTTTCAGCGCCGGTCTGTTGGACCCTCGTGGTGAGTCTTTGGCCAGCTTCGGTTCTGAACGGAGCCGAAACGGTTCTCATCGCCATTAACCTACCTCTGGCCTTCGCCCACTTGCCGCCCTTCTTCGCCGCAGCAATCGCATAGCCCGAACCGGTGATCCCCATTTTATTAGCCGCCATAAGGCCGCCTATTAAAAGTCCCGCCACAACAGTCATTCCAGCTACGGCCTCGGAAAAACTGGAGGTCGACCCGCTTGAGCCCTCGAAGATGGCGGGATCCTGAGCCAACCTAACCGACAGAAAAAAGAAAAACATGGCAACTGGGGCAAAAAGTAGCCATCTAGTGAACTGTTGCCACCAAAGAGACCAAGGATTACCGCCAGCGACCTTAAGCTTGTCGCCAAAAATCCAAGTGACCCAAGCCAAGGGCAAAAGGATTATCAGGAAGGCGAGCCACATGGCTCTTATAAAAAGCATGCCCGCGAAAGCGAAAAGGGCTAATGTCCCAAGCACGCCGAAGACGAGGGAGAAGAGGATACTGGCGATAGAGGCGCCTATTTTTCCTACGTCTTCATCTCCTGGTCCATCCCCCCCGATACTAGCTAGAAGATTATCTGTATCTACGGCGGGTAGAAGAAAGACCTTAGCAAAGGAAAATGGACTAAAGTTGGTCGCGTCTTTAAGAACGCCGGTCAAGGCATCAACCGGAGCCATAAAAATATTAGTAACGATAAAGAAACCGAAATTGATCAGAAGAGCCGCAACAGCAAATTTAAAAAGGTATTGGCCGGCGTCAGCCCGACGGAACATCACCATAAAGGCAATGATAATAATCGCCGCCACCAGCCCCAGGTTGGCAACGGCCAGCACTATATCGTGTCCTTCCTGGATTATCGGTACGGTTTTTATCTGTTCGTTGAATTTAATCGCGAGGCTGATAAAGCCGCCAGCTATGGCAAAGAATATACTGGTTAAAAATCCGATAATCGCGATTATGAGGCCGGCCGCTATCCGGACTAAATCGGCAACTATGGGTTCAACCACGTCGTCAAGAACCCACCCTATAATTTCTCCTGGCCACTCCCAAAATTTCCAATTCCAACTGAACGGGTTCCACCAGCTGGCGTAGACCGGTTGAATACTAAAGAAAAGGGTTAGGGCAGCGACAAATACTTTGGAGAGCCCATGTTTTTTATTCAGGCGTTCCATCAAGTCTTTCTTTTAATTATAGCCCTTTTTAAGAGGGGAGAGGCGGTTAATTCAGTGATTTTAGCTAAGGTTAAACTCTCACCGCGGCTTTTCGGTTCAAAACCAAGTCTTTCAAGTTCTTCCTCGACCTCCTTTTTAGCAATTCCAAGCCCATCCGAGAGATTATTTAAAATAGTTTTCCTCGGCTGCTTGAATAGAATTCTAATCAGTCCGTAATAAATTTCATCGCTATTTTTAAGCGATCGCCTGGATTTGGCGACGATCTTAATAATGGCCGAATCCACTTTGGGCTGGGGTCGAAAGGATTTTTTAGAGATATAACCTATAATCTCCGGCTTGCCCCAGAACCCGACACTCGCCGCCAAGATGTTCATCTTGCCCGTTAACCTTTCAGCCACTTCTTTTTGAAGAGTTAAAATAATGAGTTTCGGTTTTCTCTCGAGTTCGCCAATTATCCGGAGCAAATATCCGGTGATGTAATAGGGGATGTTGCCTACTAATTTGTATTTTGTATTTTGTATGTCGTATTTAGTATCGAGCAGCGGGAGAACCTTAAGCGCATCACCTTCAATAATTTGGACCATGCTACTTTTACTGCTTGCTACTTGCGCCTGAATTTTTGTTGCCAACGTTAGGTCCTTTTCGATAGCAATAATTTTCTTCGGATTCGCCTGCAATAAAAATTTCGTCAGCTCTCCGTGGCCGGGCCCAATCTCCACAACCACATCGCTTGACTTCAGCTCGAGCGCCGCCACAATTTTTTTCAGCGCTTTTTTATCTTTCAAAAAATGCTGCCCCAATCTCTTCCCCATAGTTTTAGTCAAGGAAAATTTCCTCTTCGGAGTCGAGGTTTGTGGTTGGGCTGAATTCAACAAGTTCCGGCGGCAGTTCGTAAAGAAATCGTGAAGCCATGCCGTGAAAACTTAAAACCAGTTTTTGCTTAGCTCGGGTCATCGCCACATACATGAGGCGTCTTTCTTCCTCAAGTTCTTCGTCCGAGCCAAGAGAACGGTTATGCGGCAAAAATCCTTCAGCGGCGCCAACCACATAGACATTTTCAAATTCCAAGCCTTTGGCCAGGTGGATTGTCATCAGTTTAATGGGTTTATCTTCGCCAACAAGGATCGTTTTGTCTAAGGGTTGAAGCAGGGAAATTTTCTCAATAAACTCGCCCAAATCGTGAAATCCAGCGGCAAAACTAATAAGCTCAGCCACGTTTTCTTGCCTCTCTTCAGCGTTCCTGAACTTAGCCTCAAGATAGGCTGAATAATTAGCGGTTTTTAGGATAAAACCAATAAGCTCTAGTAATTTAAGCTCTCCCGCTAGGCGCGGCAGTTCGGAAATAAGCTCGGCCGCCACCCTTTTAGTAAAAGTCTTTTCCAATCGTTCGCGGCTGATTTCATCTTTAGGATTTAAGGCATAGCGAAGACCGGATATAATATCTTTAATTTCTTTCCTTTCGTAGAATTTAACTCCGCCAAATATTTCATAAGAAATAAAATTGAAATTGAGTTCTTGCTCTAAAGCTCGGGACTGGGCATTGGTTCGGTAAAGAATGGCCGACTCGGTTCTGCCGCGGCTCATAATTTCCGCCACTATTCTTTTTGCTTCTTCTTCCGGATCACGAGCATTAATCACTTTGATTAATTCCCCGCGGCCATTCGATGTCCAAAGTTTTTTCGGTCGGCGAAATTGATTGTTTTCAATTAAGGCGGCAGCCGCTTCCACAATTATACCGGTCGAGCGATAATTCTCGCCTAAGGTGACCACTTTAGCTTCGGGCCAGTCGCGTTCGAAATTAAGAAAGTTTTTAAAATCTGACCAGCGCCAGCCATAAATCGCCTGCTCATCATCGCCAACCACATTGAGATTACGGTGGTTTTGGCAAAGCTGCTTCAAAAGTAGATATTGAGCCGTATTAATATCCTGGTATTCATCAACTAGAATATAGTCGTAGCGTTTCTGGTGTTTCTCGAGAATCGCCAGCTCTTTTTGAAATAATTGCACTGGTTTTTCAATTAAGTCGTCAAAGTCAAAAGCATTTTGGCGACGTAGGCCGGATTCGTAAGCCTTAAAGAAACGGAGAAACTTCGGTTCGAGTTCTTTCTCCAAAAGTAAGTTATTCTTTAGTCGCGAAATTTCCCAAAGCATTTTGGCCGGTCCGAAGCTTGAAGAATTTAGAATGTTTTTCATCAGCCGCTCCGAGTCTTTATTATCAAAGATGGCAAAGTTTTTACTCCGGCCAAAGTGTTTTGCCTCCTCCCTAAGGATTTTTGCGCCAAAAGAATGAAAAGTGCCCACGAACGGGCTCCGAGCTCGTAGCCCATAGCTAACAGCTAACGGCCGATCGAGTCTAGCCCTCATTTCGTTCGCCGCTTTATTAGTAAAAGTAATAGCCACGATTCGCTCCGGCCGAACACCCGCCTCGACAAGGTGGACTAAGCGTTCGGTGAGCGTTCGAGTTTTACCTGAGCCAGCGCCGGCGACAATAATAAGCGGCCCCTTGCCATAGGCGACAGCCTCAGATTGCCCAGGATTTAGGGGCCTTTTTCCGTCCACTTGATTATTTTTCACCCTTCTCTAAGATATGATGGTTATTAGTACCATACTACAAAAGTCGGGGTTTTGGTTGAAGGCGATCGGGGGGGTCCCGTTGCCTCCTATTTTTTTAGCCCTCGGACTCTTCGGAGCCAACTTTTTTTATTTAAGCCAGGCGAGCACGGCCAAGCCTCCAGAAGCCACTTCTACGGCGGATGGTCCGCTCGAACCTGCAGCCGCCGCTCTTATCAGCGATGTTTCGCCTCTTGGCGAACTCGTAATGGACGACCCAGAAGATGAATTTCTGGGCTTTGTTTTAGTTGATAAAGCTTCACTTTTAAACTCCGCAAGTCCGGCAAGCAATGTGTCCCAGTTAAGAGGCGGCCTTTTAACTTATGAGGTTGAAGAAGGCGATTCAGTTTCCACGATTGCCGCTAACTTCGGTATTTCAGTTAACACTATTATTTGGGCTAATGATCTGAAGGGCTCTGGTTTAATTCGGCCAGATCAGGAAATTGTGATCTTACCAGTCTCGGGCGTGCTCCATAGGGTGAAAAGCGGTGAGACGCTCGAATCGATTGCCAAGGTTTATGATGTTTCCGAAGATGAAATCGCCCGGCTAAACAAAGGCGCACTTAAGGCAGGCGAATCTGTGATTGTACCGGGCGGAAAGCCTACCAGCGCTTCTGGCCGAGGCGCTATCGGCGGTTCGGTCGAGAGCCGAGGTGGATCATCGCGGTCAAACCTGCCCGAACTAAGCGGCTATTTTGGGCGACCTGTAAACGGCGGCTGGAACTGGGGCGAGCTTCATGACGGGAACGCGGTTGATATTTCTTCTGCCTGCGGTTCACCAGTTTATGCGGCGGCTGCGGGAACAGTTAGTTTAGTTTCGGGCCCGCTTTCTTGGAGCGGCGGCTACGGCGGTCTTGTGAGAATCAATCATTCTAACGGCACTAAAACTCTTTACGCTCACACTTCAGAAAACTTAGTTACTAATGGTCAAGAGGTGGCCCAGGGTGAGGCGATTGCTAGAGTCGGCCGCACCGGTAAAGTTTCTGGCCGTACTGGCTGCCATGTTCACTTCGGCGTTACCGGCGCGGCGAATCCCTTCGCTCGCTAAATCAATTCTCGCGGACTCTTAACTGAAAAGCCTCAGCTATATGAGGCGGCTCGACCACTTCGCTTCCTGCTAAATCAGCAATAGTCCTTGCTGTTTTCAGCAGTCGGTAATATCCCCGCGTCGTTAAAAGCGAACGGTTAAAAATATCTTTTAATAAATCATTCGCCTTATCAGTTAGACTAATCATCTCATCACATTCTTTAGCTGTCATTTCCGTATTAAGCATTTTATTAACCTCGGCATTTCTAAAGCGCTCGGCCTGCCCCTCCCTCGCCTTAAGGACCGCTTCTTTTAAGTGGTCGGCGTTTTCTCTTGGCCCTTGGAGACTCTCAAATTTTTCCCGGGGCACGTTGATTTGGATATCAATTCGATCAAGCAAGGGGCCCGAGATCTTTTTCTGGTAGCGGAAAACTTCGTAAGCACTGCAGCGGCACTCTTTTTCATTGTCGCCCCAAAAGCCGCAAGGGCAGGGGTTCATGGCCGCCACCATTAAAAACCTGGCTGGAAAAGTGAGGTTGCTTTTGGCGCGAGAAACTATAATTTCGCCTGATTCTAAAGGCTGGCGTAAGGCCTCTAGTAGATCGCGCCGAAACTCCGGCAATTCATCAAGGAAGAGAACGCCTCGATGAGCCAGGCTGATTTCGCCCGGCTGAGGATTAGAGCCGCCGCCAATAACCGAAACCGGCGAAGCAGTCTGGTGCGGGGTTCGGAACGGCCGATCGACAATATAATTTCCTTTTAATAATCCTCGAGCGCTCCAGACCTGCGTTACTTCGATTGCTTCGGTTAAGTCTAGCGGCGGCAGGAGGGAAATCAGGGATTTGGCAAGCATTGTTTTTCCAGTTCCGGGCGGCCCGCTCATTAGAAGGTTGTGGCCGCCAGCGGCCGCTACCACTAAGGCCCGTTTGGCAAAATCCTGGCCTCGGATTTCACTAATATCTATTTCATGATTATCAATCGGCTCAAATTCGGTTTGAGGATGGGCTTCAATAATCGCAAGTCCGGCTAAGTGATTAATAAGATCAGCAAGCGTCCGAACCGGCACAATTTTAACCTCACTAATTAAACTCGCTTCTTTAGCATTCTCGATTGGCAGAAATAAGTATTGCCTCTTAGCTCTTCGAGTCAGAATCGCTGTGTTCAGGGCGCCAGGCACTGGTCGAACCCCGCCATCAAGCGCTAGCTCGCCAATAAAAATTTTGTCTTCACTATTAAAATCTTCAATCTGATCCGTGGCCCTAAGATAACCAATGGCAATCGCGAGATCATATTGAGAACCGGTCTTTTTTACATCAGCCGGCGCGAGATTAACCGTAATTTTCCGATTCTCTTTAGTCGGCGGTTTAAAGCCGGTATTTTTTAAGGCTGAGCTGACTCTTTCTTTTGATTCCGAAAGAGCTTTATCAGCTAGGCCGACAATATTAAAACTATGAAAGCCGACATTTAGGTCGACCTCAACCTCAATTAGTCTCGCCTCGATGCCTTCGAGCTCAGCCGAATAAACTCGGGCGAGTGATTTTTCCATATTTTAGTGTTTTAGCTTGCAGTCGCGGCAGAGTTTTGACTCTGGCGCTACCTCGAGCAGTTCTCAGGATATTTCCTTGCCGCATTTTTCGCATTTGCCGTACGTGCCCTCGTCCATTTTTCGGAGAGCCTCATTAATGTCCTTAAGTCTTAGCTCGAGCGGTTCTCTAATGGCCTCGTGAGTAACTCTTTCTTCACTCTCATCCGAATCTTCTTCGCCAGCGGCGTAGGTAGTGTCTTCGCCAAAATCGCGCGCCTCCCGAGATCCTAGGGTTTTAACCTCTTTCTCAAGCCGCGCCTTATCTTTTAGAAGCAGTTGTTTTAACTTTTCTTGATCTTCCGGAGTCATGAGTTTACAAAATCAATTATCCCACTCAGTCTAACTGCGTCAAGCAGCATAGCATATAATAAATGGAGTGATTCACAGCATCTCGGGAATCCTTAAAGAGCGAACCGGCCGCTTTATTATTATTGAAGCGAGCGGTTTTGAGTTTAAAATAGCCATTCCCCTGGTTGAAGCCGCGGGCTTGCCCCAAGTGGGCGAGCCGGTCAAGGTTTTTACTTTTCTTCATTTGAGCGATGATGGAGCTCGCCTTTACGGTTTTTTGACCGAGGCTGAACTTGAACTATTTGAAGCTTTAATTTCAGTCTCAGGCGTAGGCCCAAAATCAGCCTTAGCCATTTTAGGCACCGCTCCGGTGGAACAGCTTTTGGGGGCGATTGCCAGCAGTGAGGCCGGATTACTTGAGCGCTCTTCAGGTATTGGCCGGAGGACAGCCGAGCGGATTATTGTTGAGCTTAAAGATAAGGTAAGGCCGAGCGAAGGCGGAATGGCTGAAATGCTCGAGAAAGACGTTGATATTTTAGAAGCTCTGATTGGGCTTGGTTATACCAAGCGTCAGGCCCAAGCCGCCATTAAGGAAATTGATCCCGGCCTTGATGATATTCAGGATCGAATGCGGGACGCCTTGAAAAAGATAAAAAGATAATCCGTGTCTTCCTGGAGATTTTTCAATACGATTCTCGAGGGTTTTAAAAAATTCCCCTTATTCAAATGGATGTACCGCGCCAGGTGGGCGCCTTTTGCTTATCATTTTACCCTAGGACTCGTCGGCGAAATTGTTTATTTCTTTCCTTCCTGGCGAGTTAAAGCAATCGGCGTCACTGGCACCAAAGGCAAGTCGACCACCCTTGAATTAATCAATGCGATTTTAGAAGAGAGCGGGAAGAGAACCGCCATTCTTTCCTCGATTCGGATCAAACTTGGCGAAGATTCAAAAGTTAATGTTCTGGGGAACACTCAGCCCGGCCGTTTCTTTATTCAGTACTTCTTGAAACAGGCGGTTAAGAATAAATGCGACTATGTCCTTCTCGAGGTAACTTCTGAAGGCGTGCGCCTTTCCCGCCATCGGTTTGTAAAGTGGCGGCAAGCGATTATTACGAACATCGCGCCGGAGCATATTGAAACCCATGGTTCGTTTGATAACTATCGCCGGGCTAAGTTTAGATTTTTGAAATATGCGAGCCGACGGGGTGCACCTGTTTTTATTAATGGCGATGACGAGCAATCTGAATATTTCCGGAATGCCTTTAAAAAACGCCGGTCGATTATTTATTCAAAAATTGATTTGCCTAATTTTCGAGAGCGGGTTTATGAGCTCTTGCCCGGCGAGTTTAATAAAGAGAATATGGCCGCGGCCATTTCAGTAGTTCGAAGCCTGGGGATTAGCGAAGAGATTATTAAGCAAGCGATCGAGAGTTTTCCAGGGGTTCCGGGCCGGATGGAATTCGTGAAGCGGGAGCCCTTTAATGTGGTGGTTGATTATGCCCACACTCCGGATTCGCTTGAAGTTGTTTATCAAACCCTAACTCAAGCCACTAAAGGCAAATTGATTTGCGTTTTAGGCTCAGCCGGCGGCGGCCGAGATAAATGGAAGCGGCCTAAGCTTGGTGAGATCGCCAGTCGTTACTGCGGCGAGATAATCCTTACTGATGAAGATCCTTTTGATGAAGACCCGGCCCAGATTATTGCCGAAATTAAAACCGGTGTATCAATACCTAACCTTCACGAAGTACTTGACCGAAAAGAAGCAATTAAAAAGGCGGTTGGGCTGGCTACTCCTGGCGATACGGTTATCATTACCGGCAAGGGTAGCGAACCCTACCTCCGAGTGGCTCATGGCCAAAAAATCCCTTGGTCAGATAGAGAATTCGCCATCGAAGCTATAAACACAACATGAAGTTAACTTTTTGGGGCGGGGCGAAGATGGTGACGGGGTCGAGCTTTCTCCTAGAGAACGATGCCGGCAAAAGAATTTTAATTGACTGCGGTCTGCATCAAGGCGCCCGCTATTGCGAAAAGCATAATTTCGAACCTTTTCCGCTTGATCCGGCTTCGATCGAAGCAGTCTTTGTGACTCATGCTCACATTGATCACATCGGCCGCATTCCTCAACTTTATCGGGCTGGCTTTCGGGGAAAGATTTATTCCACCCCGCCGACTAAAGACTTTGCCGAAACCCTGTTGATTGATTCTGAACATATTCTTTCGGTCGAGGCCCGAGAATTAGGTATGCCGCCAATTTACGAGCTTCAAGATATTAACGAGACAATGAAACTTTGGCAAAAAGTTTCATATCACGAAAAAATTGAGACGGCGGGGTTCGAAATCGAATTTTATAATGCCGGCCACATTTTAGGTTCAGCCTCGATTTTAGTTAAAGGAGACGGTAAAAAAATTGTTTTCTCAGGTGATTTAGGCCACCCAGTTACACCCTTGATCAGGGGGAGGGAAGAAATCCAAGAAGCGGATTACGCTTTAATTGATTCAACTTACGGCAGTCGGATTCACGAAGATCAAACCAAGAGAAAAGATCTTTTTGAAGACGTGATTAAGGAAACGATTAAGAGCGGCGGCGTCCTGATGATTCCGGCTTTTGCTCTTGAGCGGACTCAGGAACTCTTATATGAGTTGAATGATCTGGTTGAGAACGGCCGCGTCCCTCGAGTACCGGTTTTTGTTGATAGTCCCTTGGCTATAAAGCTCACCGCGGTTTATAAGAAATATTCTAAAGATCCGATTTATTTTGATGAGGCGGCGATTGAGTCTTTGCGGGCCGGCGACGCTATTTTCGATTTTCCTGATCTTCATTTGACTTTAACTACTGAGCAATCAAAACAGATTAACGGCATTGCCCCGCCGAAAATTATTATGGCTGGCTCAGGTATGTCTCAAGGCGGCCGGATACTTCATCACGAGAAACGGTATTTGCCTGATCCGAAAAGCGCTATTCTTTTTGTCAGCTTCCAGGCCATTGGTTCTTTAGGCCGCCGGATTTTAGATGGGTCGAAAAAAGCTAAAGCCGGAGGCTCGCCTAAGGATTTTAGCGTTAAGATTTTTGGCGAAGAGATCCCGGTTAAAGCTCGAGTTCTCGCAATCGGCGGCTATTCTTCGCATGCTGACCAGCCAGCTCTGCTCGATTGGCTTAGGTCGATGAAGCTCGGTCTTAAAAAAGTGTTCCTAGTTCACGGGGAAGAAAAAGAGATGGGACCGCTCGAAGACCGAATTCGGGATGAGCTCGCCGTCGAACCCGTGATTCCCGCGTTGCGCCAAGAGGTGATATTATAAAGCTGTGCCTCCGAGTCAGTTGAAGTATAAAATTTGTGTTTCGGGTGCGGCCGAAACTGGCCATTGCGGCGAAGACGCTTTCAAGGTAGCCGAAGAATTAGGCCGCGAGATTGTTCGCCACAGTGGCATTTTAGTTGATGGCGCGACGACCGGCTTTCCTTACTGGGCTGCCAAAGGCGTGAAAGCCGAGGGCGGGACCGTGGTTGGTTTTTCACCGGCCAAGGATGAGGCTGAACACATTAATTTCTACAAACTCCCGACTGATTACCATGACCTTATTGTCTACACCGGCTTTGAGTATTCAGGACGGAACTTAATCCTTACTAAAGCCGCCGATGCCGTTATTGTCGGCTGCGGCCGGATGGGCACCATTAACGAATTCACCATCGCCTTTGAAGATAAGAAGCCAATTGGTATCCTGGAAGGTGTCTGGGAGACGGACGAGCTCTTGAAGTTGATTCTTGAAAAGTCCCATCGGGCTCGCGAGCGAGCCGGGAAAATCGTTTTTGCGGCAAGTCCTAAGGAGTTGCTTGACCAGCTTGTCGCCGTCATTGATAAAGAGAAAGGTCGAGGCCAACAATTTTAATATGGAAGAAAAACCAATTGGCGAAGTCACCCACTATTACTCTCACCTAGGGGTGGCGATTGTTAAGTTCAACCGGAAAGTGAAAACAGGTGAGACGGTTCACTTTAAAGGAGCCACCACTGATTTTACCCAAGCCATTGATTCAATGGAGTTTGATCACAAATCAGTTGGCGATGCTAAGTCCGGTCAAGAGGTCGGGATTAAAGTGGGCGACAAAGTGAGGGAGGGTGACGAAGTTTACGCGGTGGTATAAGGAGATAATTCTGCCAACCGGGCTCTTGGCCTCGATGATTATTGGGGCCGGGATGTTTGCCCTGCCTTATGTTTTTCTGAAGGCCGGTTTTTTACTCGGCCTTTTTTACTTGGCTGTTTTTGCGGCTGTATTTTCGGCGATTCACTTAATGTATTTGCGGGTTATTAATGAAACCGAAGGCCGACATCGGTTTGTTGGTTATGCCCGAATTTACTTGGGGGATTTTGGCTTTTGGCTCGCGGTTTTAACAACCGTTATTGGTTTAACGCTTGTCCTCGTGGCTTACTTGATTCTGGGAGTCGATTTTTTGAAAATAGCTATTCCCTCGCTTTCAAGCTCTCTGGCTCTTTATCTTTTCTGGTTTACTGGGGTCGCCGCTGTTGTTTTTTCCCTGAAGCGTTTGGCGAACTTCGAGTTCTTAGTTGCGGTGGCTATGGTGGCTATTATTTTGATTCTTTTTGGTTTCAGTTTAAAAGCGCCTTCATTAACTTTGTCTCGATTTAATCCCACGGATTTTTTCCTGCCTTATGGCGTAGTTCTTTTCTCTTTGGCTGGTCGAGCTGCTATTTCTTCTTTGCGCGATTATTGGCAGGGGAGGGCGTTGCCGAAAAAAGGACTCCGGCGAGCAGTGGTTTTAGGGACGCTTATTCCAGCTCTCGCCTCCGGCGAGCAGTGGTTTTAGGGACGCTTATTCCAGCTCTCGCCTATCTTCTTTTTGTGATTGCCGTGATAGCTCTCTCGCCAACTGGCCCTACACCTGATGCGATTACCGGATTAAACTTCATTCCGCCGCCGCTTCTTATCCTAGTCGGCGTCCTCGGGGTTTTCAGTCTTTGGACTTCTTATTTTTTCCTAGGGACTGAGGTTAAAGATATTTTAATTTATGACCTTCGCTTGCCCGGATTTTTTGCTTTTATGCTCGCGAGTTTCGTGCCCCTGATTTTATTTTTCTTTGGTCTTAATAATTTCATTGGCCTTGTTGGCTTTATCGGCGGCGTTTTTCTGGCGCTCGAAAGCATTATGGTGGTTTTGATGTATTTAAAGCTTCGCCATAAATCCGTTCTTTTATACTTGCCCCTGATTCTTGTTTTTCTCCTCGGCGCTCTTTATGAAATCTGGCGCTTCTTCTAAGTACGCCCGACTGGATTCGAACCAGTAGTCTTTGGCTCCGGAGGCCAACGCTTTATCCATTAAGCTACGGGCGCATTCAGCTAAATACTAAGCAGGTTCCTCCCTCTTCGTCAAAATCTCGATTTTGTGACGAAGAGCAGTCCGCCGCAGGCGGAGATTCCTCTCGAGGGCGCAGCTTGACACTATTACATTGTTAGTGTTATAGAACTAGTATTACCAAAGCGGTAATCTGTTCGCGGAGGCGAAGCCCCGCAACAGCCCGAACCTCGAAAGGAGGCTTGCGATGCGTCGCGTTACTCAGAAATACTTCCGGGAACTCCTAAGGGAGAAGCTCGGTCGGCAGTGGGCTCGCGCATTTCGTGTCTTCCGGAACTACGGCAAGAATCTGGGATGGGATGTGACGAACGTCCTACTCCAGGCAGTGGACAAAGGCAAGGTAGGAGAGGTGCTCACGATCCTCGAGGAGCACTACGAGGACCACCTTCAGTACCAGCACCCAGACGTCCGCGGTCTCGTGGCTGGCGACCTCGGCGTGAACCTCACTCAGAGGATGTTCGTCGACATCTGCGAGAAGGTGCTCGAGCTCCAGCCAGATGATGGCAGCCGCGCACCCGCGGATCTGGCTACGCTGACGAAGGCGGATTCACCGATGCGCTTCCAGACCCAGACTTCGATCTACGAGATCGTGAGAGGGGTGGGGGGATTCGTCCTCCGCAAGCTCGAGGCCTCCGCTCCGAGCAAGATCCAGCCAGGAGACGGCCCGTTCCAAGGCGACAAGGTAGTGATCACCCAGAGTCGTCAGCTGGTGCTCTACGACGATGGCTACGTCGTGATGAACACGAGCCCGATCGCGAAGATCCTGACCAGGGTGTGACACCGGACCCGTGAGAAGATCCTCACGGGTCTTCTCATTTTTAGATACAAAATTTACATCATCGATTAAGTCACCTTTTTAAGCGATCGCTTAAAGTGGTGATATATTTCCTGCCCAGAAAGGAACTTCCCTAACTGCGGCAGACAGGTTCTTGAGGAGATGGGGTTCGTTTGATAACCTTAAGCTAAATGGATTTGCTGACTGAATTGGCCTTGGCCATAGTCCTCGCGGTTATTTTTGGTTTTATTACGCATCTTTTAAAACAACCGGTCATCATCGGTTTTCTTTTAGCCGGCGTTGCTTTTGGTTATCTCGAAGGCGTCTGGTTAATTAATCCGCTTTCCTCGCCAATCGAAAGTTTAGCCTCCCTTGGCGTGATTTTTCTTTTGTTCCTGGTTGGGCTTGAGATGAATCTCCGCGAATTCAAGCACTTGAGCTGGTCCGCGCTTTTACTCGGTGTCGGCCAGATATTTTTAACCTTCGGTTTAGGCTTCGGCCTCTCGCTTCTCCTTGGATTCTCGCTCGCCACCTCGGTTTACCTTGGCGGGGCGCTCACTTTTTCCTCAACCATTATCGTGGTCAAGCTCCTTTCGGACAAAGGCGATCTTCAGAGTCTTTACGGTCGGCTCGCAGTGGCTCTTTTAATTATTCAGGACTTTGCCGCGATTTTAGTACTCTTGTTCCTCACGAGTTCTCGGATTCTGCCTAAGATTCTTGATCTCGTCGCCCGCTCCCAAGAAATGCTTTATCTTTTCAGCCTAGCCTGGCTTTTAGGCGTCGCCCTCCTCGCCGTGGCATTCAATGTTTCGCTTGAGGCAGCCGGACTTTTAGCTGGTTTAGCTCTGGCTAATTCTTCCGAGCGTTTCCAGATGAGCGCTCGGCTCCGGCCTTTACGCGACTTCTTTATTATTCTTTTCTTTGTGGCTTTGGGCGCCGGATTGGTTCAGACGGAAATTGTTTTCCCCGTTGTCCCAACTCTCGCCTTTATCCTGTTTGTGCTTCTTTTAAAACCCCTGGTTATTCTTCTCGTGAACGGCTTCTTGGGTTATCGGGCCCGCACATCGTTTCTAACTAGCATCACGAGCACCCAGATTTCTGAGTTCAGTTTGATTATTGCGGTTTTAGGTTATCGCTTAGGTTATCTTGGACCAACCGAACTTTCACTCATCACCTTAGTTGGTCTTGTGACTATTTTCTTTTCTTCTTATTTTATTACTCACGGCGCCAAGTTATATGAATTTTTAAAACCCTTGATTAAGCCTTTCGAATTCCGGAGCAAATTAATCAAAGAAGCGCAAATCGAATCTAAACTTGAAAACCACATTATCTTAGTCGGCGTTGACCGGATGGGTCGAAGCATTATCCGAGCCTTGAGCAATCAGGATGTTAATTTTGTAGCGCTTGATTTCGACCCGGTTATTATCAAAGAACTTGAACGGATGAAAGTCCCAGTTGTCTACGGCGATATTACCGACAGCGATATCCAGGAAAAGATTGGTCTGACCAAAGCCAAGGTGGTTATCTCAACCGTGCCGGAGTTTGAAGACAATTTAGCGATTTTGCGAGCCACGAACCACAAGCGAAAAGGAATGAAGATAATCTTGACCGCTGAAGACGAGTGGCACGGCCGGGAACTTTATAAGGAAGGGGCTGACTATGTGCTTTTACCTCATTTCATCGGCGGCCAAGAGTTGGCCCAGATGATCAGCGCTAATCATAATTTTGCGAATCTTAAAGACTTAAAAGAGCGAGACCTTAAGCTGATTCGGGATTATACTTTAGTTAAATGACCTTGGCGGTGCTTTATCTTGCGGGTCGCTTCAGTTATCGATTCGTGGCCTTCTTTCGCCACTGGTACTTGGATAGCCTCCGGGTAATGGCTGAGTTTTGGAACCGGCTCCTGCGGCGGCTTGATCAAACCCTAGCTCTCAGGGTGACTTTGCGCCACTTTTTCCAGCCGCTTTATCAAGACCGAAGCTTCATCGGTTATGTTTTTGGTTTCGGCTTTCGGAGCGCCCGGGTTTTTATTGCTTCTATTATTTATTTTCTGATCGTTGTTATTGCCGTTTCAATTTACCTTTTCTGGGCGGCTTTGCCGGCTTATGCAGTGTTTAATCTAATGCTCGAACTAATTTAGTGATGCCAAAAAACGAAACTCAATTTATTTTTGAAGAACCCCTTTTCGAACTTGGTTATGCCGGCCGGCTTTTGGTGCGGGTTGTCTCAATCACTTGGCTTGTGGTTTTAATCGTGGCCACGCTTATTTTTCTGCTTTCAGATATTGGCTGGCTTTTTTGGCTCGGAGTCTTATTACTTTTCTATCTTATTGATCGGTTTTTTCACTTGGGTGCGGCTGATGTTTCATTTCTTGAGGCCGGTTCAAAAAGTTCTAACCTAGCTCATTATCTTACGCCCAAAACCAAGCGGACTTTGATTTCGGTTTTTGACCACACTCGGCTCGTGGGCGGCGATTTTTCTATTAATCTTCTTAAGGTTTTACTCGGGGCGGGTAAAGTTAAGGAAGTTTTACTTCGACTCGAGGTGCCGCAGGCCGAGCTTGAGTCTAAACTCGAGGCTTATACCGAGCGGTTAAAAAAACATAAATTTCCAGTTCCGGCTTTGCTTTCCCAAATTGAAAACTTGATTCTCCTCGCCGGCTTAAATCGCAGTCCTCATCAGCATTCTATCGAAACAATTGATCTTTTCGTCTCTCTCGGATCGAGCGAATCAGCGGAGGTTAACTCTCTTTTTAATCTCTTCAATATTAAAGAAGGCGAGCTTGCTCGGGCAGCTGTTTTTGGTCGGCTCCATGAGCAAAGGCTAATCCATCTTCCCGGCAAGGCTTTTCGTAAAATTCTTTCTGCTTATCGCCGGCCGCGGCACCGGATTATGAACCGGGCCTGGACCGCCCTGCCAACGCCGCTCTTAGATCAATTCGCCACTGATTTAACCGATGCTGCCCGTTCGTATAAAGTCGGGTTTCTTATTGGCCACGACAAAGAGCTAGCGCGTCTTATTGATGTCCTTTCCCGGCCTGATAATCCTAACGCGATTTTGATTGGTGACCCTGGTTCGGGCAAGGAGACTGTTGTTGAACACCTCGCCTATTTAATTACCAAAGACCGAGTGCCTTCCGAACTTTTTGATAAGCGCCTCGTGGCCTTGCGCTTGGGAAGTTTATTTGCCGGCGCTGATCAGGCTGAAATCCAAAATCGGGTTGAGCGAGTTTTCGGAGAGATAATAAGGTCCGGGAACATTATTCTCTATTTGCCAGAGATTGATAACTTAGCGAGAAGCGCGCCTAAGGGACAGGCTACAATCGCGAGCCTTTTATTGCCGCTCATTGCTAATAATATCTTCCCGATTATCGGCACAGCTTTTCCTAGAGAGTACAAACTTTACATTGAGCCAGATACTTTTTTCACTGAGGCTTTTGAGCTTGTCCGAGTGGAGGAGGTGAGTCCCGAGGAAGCCGAGCTCATCCTTACTTATCGGAGCTATTTGCTCGAAGAAACCCATAAAGTCAGGACTACTTACGGCGCGATTAAGAAATCGGTCGAACTCGCCCAAAAGTATTTTCGGGAAAAACTTTTGCCAGCCTCGGCTGACGATCTGCTTAAAGAAGCTGCCACTTCGGTTAAGAATCGGGGCGAGAGAACTGTGACGAGCGACGATGTGATCAAAGTGGCCGAATCCCGGGTTAATGTGCCGATTCGCGAAGTTGAGGCAGGCGAGGCCGAGCGTTTATTAAACCTCGAAGCCTTGATTCACGAACGCCTGATTAACCAAGAAGAGGCGGTAAAAGCGGTGGCGGATTCTCTCCGGGCTTATCGGAGCGGGCTTACACGAGCTGGCGGACCAATCGGCGCTTTTCTTTTTGTCGGCCCAACCGGCGTGGGCAAAACTGAGCTTGCGAAAACCCTGGCGAGGATTCAATTTGGTCAAGAAGAAGCCATGATCAGGTTTGATATGTCTGAATTCCAGGATGCTCAAAGTCTTTATCGCTTTATTGGTGCGCCTGATGGTGAAACTCGGGGGAGGCTCACCGAGGCGGTGCTCGAAAAACCTTTTAGCCTGATACTCTTAGATGAATTTGAAAAAGCCCATCCGGATATTTGGAATGTTTTTCTCCAGGTTTTTGATGATGGCCGCTTAACTGATAATCTCGGCCGAGTAGTTAATTTTGAAAATACGATTATTATCGCCACTTCGAATGCTCATTCAGATGTGATTCACTCTTCTTTAAGAAAAGGCGAGTCAATGGAAAGCATTAGCGAATACTTAAAGCAGATTTTGGTTGATGTTTTCCGACCCGAACTTTTAAATCGCTTCAGCGATATTATTGTTTTCCGGAATTTAGAACCGGTCCATCTTCGAGAGATTGTGAAGCTTCAGCTAAAAGAACTTGGTCGTCTCTTAGATGAGACTCAAGGAATTAAACTTGAATACACTGATGCCGCAGTCGAACTTTTGGCACGGCTCGGTTACGAACCAGCTTTCGGTGCCAGGCCTTTGCGTCGGGTGATTGAGGATAAGATAAAAGCTCCGCTCTCAGAAAAAATCATTGCTCGCGGTTCACTGATTAAACTCGACGTCGTCGGCAGCGCCTTCGTCATCACCCCTCAATAGACAACTAAAGCTTTTTAACGATCGTCAGAAAGCTTTAGTTGGGGTAGAGGGCTAGAAATAGGTTGACAATGGCTTGACCGCGAGTTATAATTGTTGCGTAAATTGTACCTTGAGAAAGTGGGCACTTGTGATTTAAAGAGGTCTTCACGCCCTAGCTTCTAAATTCTAGATTCTGGGAATTAAGGCGTGGAGACCTCACTAGGAGGTTTCCGAAACAGAAAGGAGCTGACCATGTCGGATGACATGCTCGGCAAGGGCGCTCTGGCCGCGGTGGCCGGACCGCTCAAGGATTTCGCCGAGAGGCTCGCCGGATCAGACGGTCCGGAGTGACTCTCCGCTTTCAAGCGGTTCCTCCGCAAGGAGGAGGCGTGGGGTGCCATCCCCAACTTCTCCCGCGACATGAGAGAGGAGGGTTGGGAGCTCGTCGAGAGCATCGACGAGGAACCTGCCCCGGTCTCCAGGCTTGAGCTCGTCTCCTTCCTTAGGCGTGGCGAGAGCTACGTCTCGGGCGAGACGATGCGCGAGCGAGTCAGGGAGGAAGGGGCCAGCCTGGGCCAGCGCCAAGCTGAGTACCTACGCGTGCACCAGGAAGAGATCCCGTCCGAGTGGCGGGAATTCTACCTGGTTCTCCCAGGTACGGTCTGGCGTGACCGGGACGGCGACCTGTACGTTCCGTACCTCTACTGGCACGGCGGCAGGTGGTACATGCTCTTCCACCGGCTCGAGCGCGACTGGTACTCCAACGGCCGGCTCGTCAGTCGCAAGTAGCTTGCCCCTTGGACCCTTGGCCCTTGGGTCGGCCCTCGCGCGGTCAGTACGACGCGCGAGGGCTTCTAATTTTTCTGGTCTATAATTACTTTGATGCGGAACGAGGAAGTGGCAAGAATTTTGTTTGAGATTAGCGAGTATCTTGAGATGCAGAATATTGCTTTTAAGCCCCGGGCTTATGAAAAAGCCGCCCAAACTATTGCCGACCTCGAAGAGGATATACAAACTATTGCCGACCTCGAAGAGGATATAAATGATATTTATAAAAAAGGCGGACTAAAAGCGCTTGAAGAAATTCCGGGTGTTGGCAAATCAATTGCCGAGAAAATTGAAGAACTTTTAAAAACCGGAAAACTTAAATATTACGAAGGTTTAAAAAAGAGAACGCCAGTTGATCTTTCGCAGTTTTCCAACATCGAAGGCCTTGGTCCGAAAAAAATTAAAGTTCTTCACCAAAAACTCGGCATCACGAGTCTCGAGGAACTTGAGCAGGCGGCCAAAAAAGCAAGGATCCAAAAACTTGAAGGCTTTGGCCCAAAATCAGAAGAAAATATTTTAAAAGGAATTGAATTTGCCCGAGGCCATAAGGGCCGGTTTTTGCTTGGTTACGCTATTCCTCTAGCGGAAAAGATTGAGTCGAGATTAAAAGCCCTTCCGGGAGTTGAAAAAGCGATTATTGCCGGTTCTTACCGCCGCTTCAAAGAAACGGTTGGCGATCTTGATATGCTGGTTGTCTCTAAAAAACCAAAAGAAGTGATGGATTATTTTGTATCGCAGCCTGAAGTAGCAAGAGTTTTAGCTCACGGTAAAACAAAATCTTCAGTCACGCTTGAAAACGGCATAGATGTTGATATCCGGGTGGTTCTAGCCAAATCCTACGGCGCCGCCCTGGCCTACTTTACTGGCTCGAAAGACCACAATGTGGCCATGCGAATTATTGCCCAGAAAAAGGGCTGGAAACTGAATGAATACGGGCTTTTCGACGGCCAAAGGCAGATTACTGGAAAAACCGAAGAAGAAATTTATAAAAAATTAGGTCTTACTTATGTTGAGCCAGAAATGCGGGAGAATTGGGGAGAGCTCGAGCTGTCGCTAAAAAACAAACTGCCGAAATTGATTGGTTACGGCGAACTCGAGGGTGATTTGCAGGTTCAGTCAAACTGGAGCGATGGTGCAAATTCGATTAAAGAACTGGCCCAGACAGCCGTAAAACAAGGATTAAAATATATTGCGATTACTGATCATACTAAGCGCTTGGCTATGGCTCATGGTCTAGATGAAAAGCGGCTGCGCGAGCAGGCGAAAGAAATTGACCGGGTTAATAAAGAGATGCGGGGCAAAATCAAGATTCTTAAAGGGAGCGAATGTGATATTTTGAAAAATGGTGAGCTTGATTTATCGGATGATGCTTTAAAAGAATTAGACATTGTCGGCGTTTCGGTTCATTCGTATTTCAATCTACCGAAGGAAGAGCAAACCGAGAGAATTAAAAAAGCGATGCAGAATAAAAACGTTGATATTATTTTTCATCCGACTGGCCGCTTGATTAATCGGCGTAAAGCCTATGAAGTCGATATGGAAGAGATTATTAAAGTAGCTAAAGAAACCGGAACCGTTTTTGAAATTGATGCTTTTCCTGACCGTCTTGATTTAAATGACGAGAATATCCGAAAATCGGTCGAGGCCGGAGTTAAAATGAGTATTGACTCTGACGCTCACTCGATCGGCCACTTCGGCTATTTAGAATTGGGCGTAGCTCAGGCGAGGCGCGGCTGGGCCAAGAAAAGTGATATTATTAACGCTTGGCCGCTCGATAAGATGAAAAGTTTTCTTAAAAAATGAAGCAAAAAGAAGTAGCCGCCGGATTTGTAATTTATCGGCAGACTAAAGAGGGACCGAAGTTTCTACTTCTTTATGATCGGGGCCGGGCTTGGAATCTGCCCCGGGGTAAATTAGGCGAGGAAGAAAAAAGTTTTTACGGCGCTCTCCGGGAAACTCAGGAAGAAACGGGCCTCGGCCGCCGTGATTTGAGAATCAAAAGAGGTTTTCGGGCTTATGAGCGCTTTTCTTTTCTCCGCAACGGCAAAAGGGTCTCTAAAACAGTCATTTTTTACTTAGCCGAAACTCACCAAAAGCAGATCCATTTAACAAAGGAGCATGAGGGTTTTGGCTGGTTCCCTTTTCGTGAAGCGCGAAAACTTTTAAAGGTTTATAAAGGCAGAGAAGCAGTTTTAATTAAGGCCAATGATTTTATCGGTCGCTTACCTGAGCCTGCCCGTCCGTCAGGCGGGCCTGCCTCGCGTCAAGGCGGGCCGCAATCTGCTTAAAAGTTTCTGGTTCTTCTTCGGCTAATTGGGCAAGAATCTTTCGGTCAAGGCTAATTTTTTGCTTCTTTAGGGCATTGATTAGCTGGCTGTAGGTTAGGCCGTTCGCCCTCGCGGCGGCGTTAATCTTAACCTGCCAAAGAGCCCGGAAATCTCTCTTTCTCTCCTTACGTCCCCGAAAAGCATGGGACCAGGCATGAAGCAGGGCTTCCTTGGCCGCCCTTTCTTTCGACTTCCGGCCCCAGCGATAGCCTTTAGTGTGCTTTAAAACTTTTTCTCTTTTTTTGTGGGCGATAACGCCCCGTTTGACCCTTGGCATTTTAACTCAGGTTTCTAATAACAAATTTATTTAACGAATCGGCCCGGCTGATTTCGGTTAGATTCTTTTTGCGCTGCATCGTGGTTCGGCTCTTCTTGGCTCTCGAATGGCCAAGGCCCATTTGACGCCGAATAACTTTACCGGTCTTCGTGACCCTTATTCTTTTTTTGAAACTTTTTTTCATCTGATCAGCCATCGCGGATTCGAGCTTAAAAGGCGTGGCCCGAACCGACCACGCCTGCCTACCAGCTAGGCAGGCAACCAGGCGTTATTCTAGCTTTCTTTACTATCTTTTGTAAAGCGGGTCAGGCGCAGTTTTTCTTTCCTCCGCCAACGCGTCTCCGGGCATCAAAAATTCACCTCACTCACACGCTGTTCGCCACCCTGCTACGCGGGTTCTGGCTCGCCACGCGGCTTGCTCGGGAATTTTTAGGATACTCTCCGGCGATGTTGGCTACGAGGAAAGAAAAACCGCTTCTGGTTATAAACGACTATCTTAGCCCGGCAACTTGCTGCCGTACGGAACATCCCGCAGGCCTAGCTCGGCTTGGTCTCCGACTCAAGTCGGAGCGAGCAGGCCGAGGGAGAAGAAATTTTTGCCGCTGGAGCAAAATTATTCTGGTTCCGATAGGCAGTAAGTTGACGGGCGCCCTACTTCCCTGGGTCGATTTGCACTGTTAATCCCCGTCCGCTGGGTTTGATTGGCTGAGCTATTTTATAAGGAGTCGTAATCATGCCTAGAAATTCGTTAAGCCTTTCTTCGGCCCAGCTCCGATTTGCCTTCTCTCTTCCCCTTAAAGTCATCTGAATTTCAACCTTATGACCATGCTCTAAAAACTCTTCGAGTTTCTTTAACCGAACCATAAGGTCATTCTTCGCTGTCTTTATCCCGATTTGGATTCGTTTCAGTTCCGGCGCTTTTTTTCTCTGCTTCTTAAGCTCTTTTTCTTTTTCGTAGCGGAATTTGTCAAAGCTTAAAATCCTGGCAACTGGCGGCACGGCTTTCGGTGAAATCAAAATTAAATCTAGGCCTTTCTCGCGGGCGAGCTCTAAGGCCCTATCGCGCGAGAGAACACCTAGATTATTGCCAGTCTCATCAAGCACCCGGAGTTCGACTGCTCGGACTTCGTTATTTACCTCGTATCCCTGGATGCGGTTATTATAACAGGTTCTAAACCAGGAAGTCAGGAAATAGGAACTAGGAAAAGAGAATATGGTTGACAGATAGGCGTTTTAATGATTCTCTTAAAGCGCACCTTGAAATAGAAATTTTACTTGCGGATTTTGGTCCCAACCTTGAGCGGTAAAGCCATTCAGGGTTGGGACCAAGATGGCGAGCCTGGGGCCCTGGCAAAAGTCGGGGTGAGGGGCGAGCCAGAAAGGAGGCCAGCGATGGCCAAGAAGGATGTGCACGCGATGGTGGCGGGGATGGGCCTCGCTGCCGGATTTATCGAGACCCTGGTTACGAAAGCCAGGGCTCGAGGGGTTTCGGACGAGGCGATCCGTCGTCTCGGTACCCCTGAAGGTGAGGCGCTGATCGACCTGTTGATCGAGGAGATGGCAAGGCAGTCTTGGCCTACGGTTGTCGGGCCGTACCGAACAGTGATCCTCTATCACGTCCCAATCGAGGACCTGATCCAAGAGGGTGCGTATGGTCCTCGAGCTCGTCTCGTCGGAGTGGATGACACGCCAAGTCGATCTATCCACGCCGCCGAGCGAGAGTTCTTCCTCCTCTGCCCGGAGCAGAAGATGTCCGATCAGGCGGTTCGGCAGATCATTGCCGATCTGGGCTTCAGGCCGGCTGATCAGCGCGAGCTACTCTCCTTCGGGAGGGTGCATCCCGGTGAACAGCTGAAGTTCGACATCGCCGGGCTCGGGACAGTCGACAAGAACGGTTCCTGTTTGGTTCTCACTCGAATGGGTGAAGATCGGGCGCTGGTAGCCACCAGGGTGATCCCCGACTGGGGAGAGGACGTCCGCTTCCTCATCATCCGCAGGTAGTCGCACTTCAGGCCTCGCCTGGGCAAGAGCTCCGCTCATCGCCCGGGCGGGGCCTCCTGCTTTTAGGATTAAAGTTGCCCCTCGTTAGTTATACTTAAGTTAATGAAAGAAGTGGCGCGGAATAAAAGAGCTTATTTTGATTATGAAATCCTTGAAAGATTTGAGGCCGGGATTTCGCTTTTGGGCCAGGAAGTAAAATCAGTTAAGTCTGGCCGGATTAATTTAGCCGGCAGTTATGCCATTCTCCGGGGCAATGAGGTCTGGCTTGTTGGCGCCGACATTCCGCCATACCAACCCCAGAACGCGCCCGAAGATTATGATCCCCAAAGAACCCGAAAACTTCTTTTAACCGAAAAAGAAATAAAAACCCTGACCGGAGAGATAAAAGGAACCGGCTTGACTCTCGTACCTCTCCGGGCCTATATTAAGGGACGCCTGATTAAGCTCGAGCTCGGACTCGCGAGAGGTAAGAAGAAAGCTGATAAGCGGGAGGTAATTAAAAAGCGGGAAACCGAACGAGAAATCAGGAGAACTTTAAGAAAATAAAAATGGGGGTGATCGGTGTTGATAGGGGTTTGGCTTCGAACCTGCAAGCCGAGCGCCAACTCGTTAAACTAGCAAAACCTATAACTGCGAACCAAAAAGTTGCAGTTCCGGCTTACGCTTACGCTTAGGCTGGCGTCGGTTAACCTGGGCCTCTTAGGTTAAGCCCGGCGTTATATAATGAGGCTCGCGAAAGCATCTATGCTCTAGGGACGCTTTCGCTAAACTAACTAGGGCAAACCATTGTCTAATTCAGACTACGCTTGTAGACGGTTCGCGAGCTTTAACCTCTAGACGTGGGTCCGATTCCCACCACCTCCACTTGTTTGCGGTATAGCCGCCCAAATCCTTACAATAGAGTTGATGCTCGGGTTGATCGAGAAACTGATTAGAGAAAAACTAGGGGATTTAGATTTTCAGTTACTAGCTGGCGAGAACCGGGCTCACTTCAGCACTAACGCTGCTTTTGTTTTTGGAGAACAGCAAAAAATCTCGCCGCTTGAAGCAGCTGAAGAACTAAAGTCTTTTTTAGAAGCAAAGTCGCCTCAAGGATTTTTTAGCAAGATCGAAATCGCCTCGCCCGGTTTTATTAATTTTTGGCTGACCCCGGAAACAATTCAAGCCGAGTTTTTAAAAATGGTTAAGGCTGGTGAGAGCTGGGGTAAGGCTGAACTTAAAAAAACAGTGGTGATTGATTACTCAGCTCCGAATATTGCGAAACCCATGAGTGTGGCTCACCTCCGCTCAACCATTATTGGCCAAAGCCTTTACAACATTTTCCAATTTGCTGGCGCCAAAGTCATAGGCGATAACCACTTAGGTGATTGGGGCAAGCAATTCGGGATTTTAATCGCGGCCTATAAAGAGGCCCTACCTAATAAGCCTGAATTCGAGAAACCAACTATCGAGGATTTAATGAAGCTTTATGTTGACTACTCGGCTCGGGCGAAAGTTGACGAAATTCTTAACGAAAAAGCCAAGGCCGAAACCGTGAAGCTCCAGCAAGGCGACAAAGAGAACCTCAAACTCTGGCAGAAGTTTTATAAGTTGAGCCTAAAAGAATTTGAGGCTGTCTATAAAGTGCTCGGAGTGAAGTTTGATTATTATCTGGGGGAGAGTTTTTATAATCCGATGCTTAGCGATTTAGTGAGGGAGGCCACTCTAAAGGGAGTAGCTAAAAAAAGCGAAGGGGCTGTGATTATTCCGCTTGATAAGGATGACCTTCCGCCTTACGTAGTTCAGAAGTCTGACGAAGCCTATCTTTACTCCACCACTGATTTAGCCACGCTTAAATACCGAATCGAGAAATTTAAAGCCGACCTTATTTTATACGTGGTTGGCAATGATCAGGCGCTTCATTTTAATCAGCTTTTTGCCGCTGGCCGCAAAATGGGACTGGTTAAAAACACAGGGCTCGTTCATGTAAAATTCGGCTTGATTCTTTCGTCTGATTTAAAAAAACTTTCAACCCGAGCCGGCCGGTACATTTCCTTATTAGAAGTAATTGATGAGGCGATAAAGAAAGCTAAAAAAGTAGTTGAAGCGAAGCAGCCCGACTTAGTCGAATCAGAAAAAGAAAAAATTGCGAAGATTGTCGGCTTAGGGGCTTTGGTTTACAATGATTTATCTCAGAACCGAATGTCTGATATTACCTTTGATTGGGATCGGATGCTCGCCCTCGAAGGCAACTCTGCCCCCTATCTTCAATATACTTATGCCCGTCTGCGAAGTATCCTGAGAAAGACGCCAAAATCAATCTTACCAAAGAAGGGTTTCGATCCGGCGGCCCTAAATAAAGAAGCTGACCTCGCTTTAATTCTGAAAATGGCTTATTTCCCAGAGATTATTAAGTCGGCAACCATGAACTACTATCCTCATTATCTGGCCAACTATCTTTATGAGCTCGCCCGATTAATGAATAGTTTTTACGAAAAAGAACCGGTTCTGAAGTCAGAACCGGTTCTCCGAGAGGCAAGATTGGCCTTGGTCAAGAAAACAGCCGAAACCCTAAAAATCGGATTGGGGCTCCTGGGGATCAAAACAATTGAGAAGATTTAAGAACTCAGCGTGTTAAAAGATAAAGAAACACTTAATCTGGCTCTGCTTGAAGAAAAGGTGCTTCGGGTTTGGCAGGAGAATCATATTTTTGAGAAATCACTCGATCGGCCGAAAAGGAAAGCCTTTCATTTTTACGAAGGGCCGCCTTATGCGAACGGTTTACCCGGGATTCACCATGTTTTGAGCCGGGTTTTTAAAGATATTATTCTTCGCTATAAAACCATGCAGGGATATTTTGTGCCTCGCAAGGCTGGTTGGGATACGCATGGTTTGCCGATTGAGCTCGCGGTAGAAAAAGAACTCGCCATTAAGAACAAAGACGAGATTGAAAAAATCGGTATTGATAAATTTAACCAAAAGGCGCGCGAAATCATCTTCACCTACAAAGATGAGTGGGAAAAATTTACGAGACGCATCGGCTATTGGCTTGATCTCGATAACGCTTACGTTACTTATGAAAATTCTTATATCGAAAGCCTTTGGTGGATTTTTAAAACCGTTGAAGACCAGGGTTATTTAAAGCAGTCGCGCAAAGTCGTGCCTTACTGCCCAAGGTGTGAAACGCCTCTTTCCAACCACGAAATGGGCATGCCTGATGTTTATCGAACCGCTGAAGATCCCTCAATCTACGTTAAGTTTAAGTTAACTGAAGATAATCCCGGCGTTCTACCGAATGAATATCTTCTGGTTTGGACTACTACGCCTTGGACTCTGCCGGCTAATATGGCGGTCGGGGTCGATCACGAACTTGAATACACCAAGTACCAAGTTGGTGATGAATTTCTCTGGAGTTATCGACCGCCGCCAAAACTGGCGCACGAAATTAAACCGCTCGAGAAGAAAAAGGGTAAGGAGTTAATTGGCTTAAAGTACGAGCCGCTTTACTCTCTTTCTCTTCCCAATCCGCCGGCTAAAACCTTTACTGTTATCTGGGCTGATTTTGTGAAAACCGAAGAAGGAACCGGTTTAGTTCACATTTCACCAGCTTTTGGTGAAGAAGATTTTTCAAATTGGGGAGGCGAGGGCTTTGTCGTCACCATTGATGATCAGGGCCGGATTCAGTCCGGTTTCCCGGGCGCCCGAAAGTTTCTTAAACAAGCTGACGAGGACATTATCGAGGATTTAAAAAGAAGGGGATTGCTCTATCTGGGCGAGAAAATCGAACACGAGTATCCTTTTTGCTGGCGCTGTTCGACGCCGATTGTTTATTTTGCTCGAACCGGCTGGTTTT
Organism: Candidatus Colwelliibacteriota bacterium; assembly: GCA_016176505.1. GTDB lineage: Bacteria > Patescibacteriota > Minisyncoccia > UBA6257 > Colwellbacteraceae > JACOXB01. The sequence continues at coordinate 45,626 of JACOXB010000008.1, forward strand.
TTGAGATGAGCCGTTTGCGCGAGGAGCTTTTAGCAAACAACGACAAAATTAACTGGATTCCAGCTCATATTAAAACCGGTCGTTTTGGCGAATGGATTAAAAATGCGGTTGACTGGTCTATTTCCCGGGAGCGTTATTGGGGGACACCTTTACCAATCTGGCTTTGTTCCAAGGGTCATCGCAAAGTAATCGGCGCTCTCCACGAATTGGATAAGAACGCTTTTTCTAAAAATCAGTTCTTTATTTTACGGCACGCTGAGGCTGAATCTAATATTTCCTGGGTTTTAGCTTCAGGTCCGGAAGAAGGGGAGAGAAAATCAGCTTTAACTGAAAAAGGTTTAACCGAAGCCAGAGAACTCGCTAAATATTTTAAAAAAGAAAAAATTGATCTTATTTTTGCCTCGCCCTATGAACGAACCCGGCATACAGCCGAAGTTATCGCTGAGGCTGTCGGTGCTAGGTTAATTACCGACGAGCGGTTGAGTGAGCTTAATGGCGGCATCTTTAACTGGAAAAAAATTAAAGAACATCAGGGATTCTATGCTGATCCGCTTGAACAATTTGTGAAGCGTCCGCCTGAAGGCGAGAATCTCCAGGATGTTCGAGAGCGGATGCTTGATTTTGTTCGCGAGGTTAATAAGGAGCATAGCGACAAAAAGATTTTAATTGTTTCTCACCAAGCGCCGCTTTGGCTGCTCGAAACCGGAGTAAAACATTTATCAAATGAAGAAGCACTTAAAATCCCAGGCCCTAATGTCTCCGAATGGCGCAGGCTCGAGCTTGATAACTTACCAGTCACTCGAACCGGCGAGATTGATCTGCACCGACCTTATATTGATGAAATCTATCTGCGATGCCAAGAGTGCGGTGAAAAAATGATCCGGGTGCCGGATGTGGCTGATGTTTGGTTTGATTCCGGCGCTATGCCTTGGGCCTCAGGCATCGAAGGCTATCCGGCTGATTATATTGCTGAAGGCATTGATCAAACCCGGGGCTGGTTTTACACCCTCTTAGCGGTAGCTACTCTTCTTGGCGCGGGGCCGCCGTATAAAAATGTGATTTCCTTAGGTCTTATTAATGATAAATACGGCCAAAAGATGTCAAAATCAAAAGGGAATGTGATCGACCCTCAGGCGATTATCAATAAATACGGCATTGATGCCGTTCGCTGGTATTTTTATACTGTTAATCCCCCGGGTGAGCCGAAAAACTTTGACGAGGAAGAGGTGGCTCTCGCGATCAGGCGCTTTTTTCTGATTCTTTATAATTCCTTCAATTTTTACGAGAATACCCGGGTAAGCGAGAAGAAAAAAACCGGCCTTCTACCCAAGTTCCGGAAAACCGAACATGTGCTTGACCGCTGGATTTTAGCCAGACTCCACCAAACTATTGATGAGGTAACCAGGAAGCTTGAAATTTATGAGATTGGCGATGCGGCAAGATCAATCGAAACTTTGGTTGATGATCTCTCGCGCTGGTATATTCGACGCAGTCGCCGGCGAGGAGAGATGGCAGAAACTTTAGGCCAAGTGCTATTTGAGACAAGTAGACTCATCGCGCCGTTTGCGCCGTTTTTCGCTGACGCCCTATATCACTCAACCACGACGACCGGTGGAATAAAGGCTAAAATTTCAGTCCATCTTGATAACTGGCCTCGGGCTACAAAATCTCGGATTCGGAAAGAGGTGCTCGAGAAAATGGTAAAGACCCGCAAGCTGGCAGCTTTAGCTCTTGCCAAACGTAACGAAGCCGGCGTCCGAGTTAGGCAGCCGCTTAACCTGATGAAGATTAAAGAGCCAGAACTTAAAAATAAAGAAGAATATCTCGAGATTCTTAAGGAAGAAGTTAATGTGAAAGAGATTGTTTTTGATGACGGGATTAAGGAAGAAGTTGAACTTGATCTGACTCTTACCCCAGAACTTAAGGAAGAGGGCGTGGTTCGGGAACTCGTGCGATTGATTCAGAATTTAAGGCGGGAGGCCAAATTAAAGCCTAAGGATGAAATAATGCTTTTTCTTTCTTTGCCCCCTAGGCTCGCGGCGGCTGCGAACGCTCGGCTTGACCAGGTGCGTAAAGAAGTAGGCGCCAGAGCCATTGAATTCCGGAGGTCGGATAAGTTTGACGCTGAGTTTTCAACTAAAATCGAAGCTGAATCAGTCTGGTTAGGCTTGAAAAAAATATAAGAACCTGCTATACTAATATAAATTCTAAGTCCTCCTACGCATCTATTTTGATAAAGAGTCGAATTACATTAAATTTTAATGCGGGATTCCTGCCTGCCGTACGGAACATCCCGCAGGCCTAGCTCGGCTTGGTCTCCGACTCAAGTCGGAGCGAGCAGGCCGAGGGAGAAGAAATTTTTGCCGCTGGAACAAAAATATTCTGGTTCCGATAGGCAGGGAGGAATCCCGTCCTAGGGCAGGTGGTGAAATTGGTAGACACGTAGCGTTCAGGGCGCTATGACCGCAAGGTCATGAGGGTTCAAATCCCTCCCTGCCCACAAGGTAAGTCTATGAATTCAATCAAAACAGTAACTTGGGGTCCTGCTTATCACCGTCCCTGGGATTTGAACGGGAAAGGGGTCGGGAAAACGGGAGTTTTCCCGTGGCGGAGTACACGAACCGATGGGTTCGTGAGCGCAGCCGCCGAAGGCGCAGCGAGCAGTGAAAATCCCTCCCTGCCCACAAAATAAGAAAGCTTTATGCCTCAGAAAACTTTAACGAGAACCACAAGACGACCCCGGCCCCTGCCTGCCGCGAGGCAGGCTAATAGGGTTAAGAAAGCCATTACTAAACCGACTAAATCTGCCTCGGCTCAGAAGGCCGTTCCGGCTGACACGCTTAAACTCGTGCCTTTAGGCGGCCTTGAAGAGATCGGCCGCAATATGAGCTTTCTCGAGTACGAAGACGAGATTGTAATTATTGATATGGGGCTCCAGTTCCCGGAAGAAGATACGCCGGGGATTGATTATATTATCCCGAACATTGCCTATCTCCAGCCGAAAAAAGATAACGTCAAAGCCGTGGTCATTACCCATGGCCACTATGATCACATCGGCGCTGTGCCTCACTTAATCGGTAAATTAGGCAACCCCCCGATTTATACCTTACCTCTTACTAAAGCCATCCTTGAAAAAAGGCAGGAGGAATTTATGAATGCCCCCAAGCTTAATATCGTTACTGTTAAGTACGGCGACAAAGTAAAAGTGGGCAAACATTTTGAACTAGAATTTTTCGGCGTTGAACACACGATCCCAGAATCAATGGGCGTGTTGATTAAAACTCCAGTCGGCAACATCGTTCACTCGGGCGATTTTCGCTTTGACCGCGATGCGAACGGCAATATTTATCGTTTTGATGAACTCCAGCGCGTAGGTAAGATGGATATTCATACTCTTATCGTTGATGCGACAAACGCTCTCGAAGAGGGGTACGGTATACCCGAGACTGAAGTGATGAAAAATCTCGAAGAGCTGCTCCGCAAGGCCAAGGGCCGGATAGTGCTTGCTACCTTTTCCTCAATGCTTACTCGCATCGGCGAGATTATCAAGATTGCCGAGAAGCTTGGGAAAGTTGTGATGTTGAACGGTCGGTCGATGCGCGAGAATGTCGAGATCGCCAAAAGACTAGGCTATATTAAAGCTAAAAAAGATACTTTTGTTCCGGTTCAGGAAGTTTCAAAGTATAAAGACGATAAAATTTTAGTAATTTCAACCGGGGCTCAGGGCGAACCCACCGCCGGTTTGATGCGGATTGCCAATGGCGAACATCGTCATATTCAGATTAAGCATGGTGATACTTTTATCTTCTCCTCATCTGTCATTCCAGGGAATGAACGGAGCGTCCAAGCCTTGACTGATAATATCGCTCGTCAAGGAGCCCTAGTTTATAACTCTAAACTGCTTGATATTCACTCGAGCGGCCACGCCCTAGCCGGAGACATCAAGTTATTTATTAAAACCGTAAAACCCCGTTACCTTATGCCCCAACACGCTTACTATTATTTTCGTTACGCCGGCGGCCAGCTGGGAATCGAGGCAGGTGTTTCTGAAAAAAATATCCGGTTGCTTGACAATGGCAGCGTCGGCTTGCTCACCAAGGACGATTTCAAGGTTAGTGAAGAAACCGTGCCGGTTTATTACGTTATGGTTGATGGTTTGGGCGTCGGTGACGTGGAAGAGGTGGTCCTACGTGACCGATTGACGCTCGCCCAAGAAGGGATGATCGTGATTATTACCACCCTGGATCGAAAGTCGGGGAAACTGGTTAAAAATCCGGACATCATCTCCCGCGGCTTTATTTATCTTCGCGAAAGCCAGGAACTGCTAAATGAAATTCGGGGCCGAATCCGCTCTATTATCAGCCGGATTCCCCGGCATCAGCCCCTTGACTCTGATTACTTAAAATCCCTGCTTCGGGATCAGATTGGCCAATTTGTTTATCGTGAGACCAACCGCCGGCCAATGATCTTGCCAGTGATTATCGAAATCTAACGAGTCCCGTCCTCGTTAATATTTATAGGCGGGGAGCTAGACGGTCTTGGCCAGTCATTTCGTCGTGGATATTTAAGACCGCTTTAATGGCATCACCGGCTGAAGAGTTGTTTTGCTTGTATAAAACATCAGTTACATCGCCGGCCGCCCAAATGCCCGGATAAGAAGTCTTTTGAGTTCGGTGATCAATCACCACCTCCCGATAAACGTTGAATTTAACCAGGTCGTCGAGAAAATCGACATTGGGTTCAGAACCGATTTCAACAAAAACGCCGCCAAGCTTCAGCTCTTTAATTTCGCCAGTGGTTTTGTCCGCGTATTTAAGAGCGGTGACAAATTCGCTTCCTGTTATTTCCTTGGTCTCGGCATTTAAGATAATTTCGACTTTCGGCTCACGCTTAATTTTTTCCTGGGTGACCGGATCGCCTTTCAATGTTTCGCGGCGATGGATCAGATAAATCTTTGAGGCATAGGGCAGAAGATCAATCGTTGCCTCGAGACCAGAGTTGCCGCCGCCAACAACTGCCACCACCTTATCCTTAAAAACAGGCGCATCACAGGTGGCGCAGTAAGAGACTCCCCGGCCGTCGAATTCTTTGCCGCCGGGGACATCGAGATGCCTGCGGCGGCTGCCGGAGGTTACCAAAATTCTTTCGGTTTCGAATTCCTTGCCGCTTTGAGTTTTCAACCTGAAGCCGCCATCTAACTTCTCTACTTTTTCGATCAAGTCTCCGTTAACAATTTCAATCTCCTCTTGAGCTCGCAGATGTTCCTCAAGCATTTTGGCTAAATCATAACCGGATGCGGCTTTAGTGCCGATCCAGTTTTCAATATCGTTGGAAACCAAAGATTGACCGCCAAAAGTATCAGTTATAAGGAGGGTTTTTATTTTCTTTCGGGCGGCATAGACACCGGCGGCAACGCCGGCCGGACCGCCGCCCACAATCACTAGTTCGTACATAAGAGAAAGTTTAAGCGAACAAGAAGACGGACGCTAGTGGACGTCCGTCTCCTTCGAAACTTACTTAGCCGATTCCACTAAACGCCAGCTGGCGGCGGGGGAGGAGTCGGTGGACCAACTGGCCCGCCTGGACTCGGCGAGGCTGGCGGTGCCGGAGCCGGAGGTTCAGAGGCTGGAGGTCCAGCCGGAGCCTCTGGTCCTGGTCCGCTCATTGGCTGCATTGGTACGCCGCATGTCGGGCAATTACCCGGTTCACTCGCGACATGACCACACTGAGGACATTTATATTCCATCGTAGTAAATAATTGACCTTAAGCGACCTTTAAGGCTTTTTCGAGCTCTCCGCGATTAAAACCAACAATAATCTGGCCTTCAACATCAATCACCGGCACGCCCCACTGATGGGATTTTTGGACCATCTCGTGGAGTTTCGATTCGTCCAGAGCGACATTATGTTCTTCGTACTCAACATTGTTTTTGGTAAAAAAATCCTTAGCCATCCGGCAATAAGGACAAACAGTAGTGGTATAAATTTTAACCTTGGCCATACGAGTCATAGAGTACACTTTTCTCTAATCTCGCGCAAGTTTCATTACATTCGCTTGCGGCCGAAAATCTGCCAAAGGGCTAAGAGGGCCACCAGTCCGCCGAAGACAAGGTTGTTCCAAGTCAAGTTAAGTCCCAGGGTGCTCGTGAGCCAGGGTGAGGCAGCGAGCCATAAACCAACTAAAAGATAAAGCCAACTCATATTTTAGTAGTTTGTAGTTAGTAGTAAGTAGTTTGGCGACCTTTACTTATTTAATTCTTCTTCAATAATTTGGGCAAAAACCTCATAAGGCAAAGCTCCCTGAACCAAGCGGTTGTTGATAAAAGTGCTTGGAGTAGATGCCCCAGGCAGAACTGATTGGGCCTCAGCTGTATCAGCGTCGATTTCGGCATCGTATTTCCTAGAATCATAACAAGCAGTGAAAGCGCCGGCATCAAGTCCAACCTGATTCGCCAGGTTGAGGAATAGGCTTCTCGATAAGTTGCCGTTATTTTCCGCCCCATCAGCAATCTCGGTGGTAAAAATAAGATCGTGATACTCCCAGTATTTACCTTGTTCACCGGCGCAGTTGGCGGCTGAAGCCGCGTCTTTTGATTCGTGACCGCCGACGACAAAACTGTCAATAATAATCAAATCCTTATAAACCAATTTGACCTTGCCGGTATTAATGTAGTTTTCTCTCAATTTTCCTTCAGTCTGGCTGAAAAAGCGGCCGCAGAAAGGGCACTGATAGTCACCGAACTCGATCATTGTGACCGGCGCGTCAGCTTGGCCCAAAACCGGGTCATCGCCAATAGGCGGCGCCGTGGTGGTCGGGAATTCTTCTTCGGTTGCGGTTAAACCAGTTTCATTTTGAGAGCCAAAGCCTGGGCCAAAAACATAAACTAAAGTGCCGGAGAGAATTAAAACGCCAACGAGAATCGAAAGAGCTAAGAAATTTTGCTTAATAAATTCCATTTTTACTTTCTTTACCGACCCTGATTAATCGCCTGCATCACTTGGCTATCAGCGCCCACCTTACCGATGAAGACGACTTGATCGTAATTTAAAACTAACCGGTCTGGCCCCCAAACCGTGCTTGACATCGGCACAATTTGAAGACTGGGTTGGGTTGGATCGGTCGCACCAGTCCCTTGAAGCACATAAACATCGCGAAGCGCCAAGCGGGGGAAGTAAGAAATCCGACCAAAATAAAGATCACCAGTTTGCATGTAAACAGCAACGTAGGGCCGCTCGACCGAGACATTGAGCTTTGGCCAAAGATAGGCGCCTAAACCGACGAGAACGAGAACCACAAGGGCGAGGACAACCAAAACAAGATTTTTTGATTTCATCGCCTCCTATTATAACATAAAAGGGACGTGAGACTGAGAAAATTCCTTTTTGAGAACCAGGGAGCCGATCAAACGATTGCCAAAAATACTTTTTGGCTTTCCTTTGGCGAGATAGTCGGACGGCTCCTGCGCCTCGTTATCATCATTTATGCGGCCCGGATTTTGGGTGCGGCTGGCTGGGGAGTTTTTTCCTATCTGACGAGCCTCGCCGCCATCTTTACGGTTTTTACCGATGTCGGACTTCGAACGACTTTGATTCGGGAAATTACCCAGAAACCAGAAAGTAAGCAAAAATATTTTTCAACCGCTTTCTTAATTAAACTCGGGCTCGTTGTCCTCGGGTTTGCGCTCATTGTTTTTGCGACGCCTATATTCAGCCGCTTACCAATGTCCGAAGCCTTAGTCGTTTCCATCGGACTTTTATTTGTTTTCGACTCCTTAACCAGTTTTGGCAGTTCGCTTTTTCGGGCCGAGGAGAAAATGGAACGGGAAGCGATTATTAACATTGCTGTCCAAATCGTGATTGTGCTCGCCGGTTTTATCGGCCTTTTTGTTAAGGCCGCACCGGAGAGCCTTGGTATTGCCTATGCTGCGGGCTCGGGCGCAGGCCTCGTTTTAACTATTTATGTACTTCGAAAACCAATCCGAAAACTTTTCTCCGGCTTTGATAAAAACCTGATCAAGCCGTTGCTTAAGTCAGCCTGGCCTCTTGGGATTGCCTCGGTTTTCGGCATCATCATGGTCAATGTCGACACGGTTATGATCGGCTGGTTTCGGGGGGCCGAAGAAGTCGGTTTTTACTCGGCGGCCCAGCGGCCGATCACCTTTCTTTATCTTCTGCCCGCCCTGATTACGGGCGCTTTCCTGCCGGCTCTCACAAGAGCGGCCAAAAAAGATGATCTTGGTTTTCGGCGATTACTTGAAAAAGGTGTGGGCTTAATTATTTTTATGGCCCTGCCCTTGGCGCTCGGCATGTTTATCGAAGGCGATGAGATTATTAATCTCCTTTTCGGCAGCGAATATGCCGATGCCTCCGGTCCGCTTCGAGTGCTTTCTTTAACTCTTATCACCGCGTTTCCAGTTGGCATGATTATTAACGGCATTACCGCTTACAACCGCCAGCGGGAACTGGTTCGTTATTGGAACGCGGGCGCCATTGCTGACGTTCTGCTGAACCTGCTTTTGATTCCGCTTTGGGGTATGTCTGGCGCAGCTTGGTCGAGTCTTATAACGCAGGCGGCGACAAATACTTTAATCTGGCGAAAAATGAAAAAGATTAGCGATTTCTCCATTAAAAAATCTGTTCGGCCGATACTGCTTGCTACTTTTATGATGGGCGTGGCCGTAGTCCTTTTGCGTCAAGTGGGTTTGCCCCTGCTTTTAATTGTGCCTGCGGCTATTGCGGCTTATCTTTTCTCTTTAATCTCTAGCGGGGAAACAGTTGTTAATGATTTCCGCCGCCTCCTTAAAGAGCGGAGTAAAGTAATTAGTGATTCTTAATTTAAGAAAACCGAAAGGCATGAGCTCCCACGCCGTTGTGGCGAGAGTGAGGAAGAAAACCCACGAAAAACGAGTTGGTCATGGCGGCACGCTTGATCCCTTTGCCGAAGGCGTGCTTGTTGTTGGCGTTGGTCGCGAGTCAACAAAAAAGTTAAGCCAAATCCTAAAAGGAGTAGATAAAGAATATTTAGCCTTGATCGAGCTCGGTAAGACTTCAACCACTGGCGATAGTGAAGGGAAGTTGCGTCAGTTGGCTTTACCTGAATCTATGCTCGAGATTACAAAAGCTAAAACTGAAGAAGCGCTCTCTAAATTTCAAGGTGAAATCGAGCAAACTCCGCCAAGCTTTTCAGCCTTGAAAGTTAAGGGCGTGCCGGCATATCGATTGGCTCGAGCCGGAAAGGTTTTTACTCTGCCTAAAAGAAAAGTAAAAATAAAAGAGCTTGAAATTCTCGAATTCAAGCCGCCTTTTCTCAAGTTAAGGATAGTCGCTTCATCCGGAACCTATATTCGGACTTTGGCCGAGGATATTGGTGAAGAGCTTGGTGTCGGCGCTTATCTTAAAGAGCTTTTAAGGACTAGAGTCGGAGGGTTTAAAATTGAAGATAGTCAAACCCTCGAGGAATTTAGTCATGTTTAAAAAAATAAAATCAGTTTTACTCGAGAACCGTTCGGTTCGCCAGACCGTGGCCAAAAATACTTTTTGGCTGATTGGCGGGGAGGCTGCCGGCCAAGCCCTCCGTTTCTTAATCGTTGTTTACGCGGCAAGGATCTTGGGGGCCGAAGCTTGGGGCGCTTTCTCTTATGCCATTGCCCTAGCCATCATTTTTAACATCGTTGGCGATTTAGGGATCGGTGTTCTTTTCACCCGGGAAGCGATCAAGAAACCGGAGATTAAAGATCAATATCTTTCAACCGCCTTTTTCATTAAGGCCGCTTTCTTGGTTTTTGCAGCCCTTATCATTATTTTAACTTCTCCTTTTGTCACTAAGATTGAAGCGGTTCGGCCGCTCCTGCCATTAGTGGCTCTCTTATTAGTTTTCGATGGCCTCCGGGAATTTGGCTATGCCGTAAATCGGGCGCGAGAAGAAATGCAGTGGGAAGCCACGGTTAAAATTTTTACTCATGCGCTCGCGGTTATTCTCGGTTTCGCCGTTCTTTTTGTCTCGCCAACGCCCAGTGCTTTAGCTTCGAGTTATGTTGTGGCAAGCCTTGCCGGCTTTCTTTTAATGGTTTGGCTCTTGCGTAAAGATTTTAAAGAGATATTTAAAAACTTTTCCAAAATTTTAGTCAAACCGATTATCCAAGCGGCCTGGCCCCTGGCCCTGCTTGGTATTTTGGGCGGCATTATTCTCCAAAGCGGCGTCCTGATGCTCGGCTGGTTAAAGGCGGCTGGCGAGGTCGGCATTTTTTCAGCCGCCCAGCGTCCGGTTCAGCTACTTTATATTTTCCCCTTGCTGATTGCCGTGGCTCTTTTCCCGACTTTTACCCGGCTTATAAGACGGGGGAGGATGGAATTCGCCCGAGAATTACTTGAGGAAGCAATCGCTTATCTTTCAGCCGTAGCCTTGCCTATATGTATCGCCGGGGTCATTCTTGCCGATGATCTCGTGCTCTTCTTCTTCGGCCGCGAATACTTAGCCACTATTCCTAGCTTTCAAATTCTGCTTTTAACCCTGCCCCTGGTTTTCCCGGCGGCCGTTATCGCTGATGCGGTTTTAGCCTATGACCGGCAAAAAGTTTTTATGAAGCTTTTGGCCTTCGCCGCGCTCCTAAACATCATTTTGAATCTCTTGCTTATTCCTCCTCTCGGAGAAATCGGCGCCGCGCTCTCAGTGCTCATCACCTTCCTCTTTATTTATCTTTTTGCCTGGAGGGGAATTAAAAAAATTATTTCCTTTTCAGTTCTGGCTAAATTGAAAAGACCGGTTTTCGCTTCGGTCTTAATGACGCTCGGTCTCCTTCTTGGTCAGGCAGTTGGTTTTCATCCGTCGGTTAATCTGGGACTTTCCGTAGCAGTTTATTTAGCCGCCCTAGTTCCGGCCGTTGATCTTTGGCCGCCGATTAAGCGTTGGCTCAAAATTAACGAGGACGGGACTCGTTAATTAGGGGCGAGTGAAGACGCGGCGGGTTTTAACATACCAATTCTCAATGCCGTTGAAGCGGTCATCCCGGGTGCTGATGATATTGGCTTCATTAACGCCGCCGAGTTGGGGCGAGGCGACATAAACATAGTCTGGCGCGTAAAGGAAAATAGCCGGCACATCAGCCGTGATTTTATCGCTTACCTCCTTTAAGATTTCATTCCTTTCATCCGGGTCAGCGGTCTTTCGGTAATCCTCAAGTAATTCATCAACATCATCCGCTTCGTAAAGAGAAAGATTTTGATCTGGATAAAATCTTCTCGAAGAATGCCAAAAGGCAAAGAGATCTTGGTTCTCTTTAGTGATATTCCCAAAGAGTAATAGTGGGTAGTTGTTGTCGACGAGAATTTGCTCGGCCAAATCTTTAATTGAATAAACCTCAACGCTAACTTTGGCGCCATGCGCCTCCCAATTTTCTTTAACAATCCCCGCGGTTTTAGTTAAGAACTCTTCGTCCGGCACAATAAGGGCTAACTCCAGTCCCTGGAGCAGAGCCGGGTCGAACTCTTCAATTAGGTTCGGAGTTAAAATAGTCGGTCCGTAAAGCGGCGTAGCATAGCCTCCGAAAATTTGCGCTAATCGCTCGCGGTCAATCGTGGCCGAGAGCGCCTCACGCACGCGAAGTTTTTTGAGCGCTTCTCCGGCAATCGATTCATTAATAAAAATAGCGTAATAGCGCGGGGCCCGGAGAGCGTAAGTCCGATGGCGGATTTTAACTTTGTCAGCCACGGGTTCGGCCGTGGTAAGGCCAAAGCCGTCAATCTGGCCCAGGTTATAAGCGCGAATTAAATCAGCTTCGTTTCGGTAGAACTTAATTTGAAGCGTACTGATTTTGGGTTTTTGCGGATAATTTCTATTAGCTTTTAATTCAATGCTCTTAATAAGCCCGTCGGCGTCTTTCTCGTAGCTAACCACCCCGTAAGGACCGGAGCCAATCGGATGGAGGCCTTGAGTTGAAAGTTTGAAATTCAGAACTGGGATATCGGCAAAAATATGCTTAGGGATCACCCTTAAATTTTTTAAATGATCTTCGCCAAAGAAAGCGTAAGAGCCTTGAAGCACAAACCGAACTTCGAGTTCGCTTACTCGCTCGGCTGCCACGCCTTCAAAGCTTGGGAGAAGCGGCGAACCAGCCGCCGGGTCCTGAATCACTAGAAGGGTGAAGATAATATCATCAGCCGTCAGCCTCTCACCGTCGTGCCAGCGAATATTGTCTTTCAGCCTTACTTCCCAAATAGTGTTATTTTCTTTAGCCTCAATACTCTCGCTAACATCAGCCACGCTTGAAAAAATAATATGGGCTAGGTCTCGGTCCGCTTCGGTCGAAGGCAGAACAGGATCAATAAAAGCTGGCTGACCCACAATGCCTTCGCGAAAACGTCCTCCTTCAGCCGCCACTAAATAAGTTTTAGTTTGGAAATAGAGAATGCCGAGAACGAGAAGCGAGGCCGAAAAAACAAGAGTTGCCCCCGCCAAAATTAATTGCTCTCTTTTTTCGAGAGCCTGAATCAGCTTAAAAATTTTAGTTCTTTTAAGAATTTCCGAACCAATCATTTATAGTGAGTCTGCCGAACTATTGGAGCAAGCTAACAATTGAGAGGCCGACAAAAGTCACGGCCGAGACAATAGTTGCTATAAAAATCATTTTTTCGATCCCCCGTCGGCGCTGATAAAATTCACCGCCCATACTTGAGGCGCCTAAAAATCCACCCCCCATGCCTGAAGAACGCTGCTGCAAGAGAATCAGAAGAATTACAATAGCCGCGCTTACGAGCTGACCAACCGTGATAAGGCTCATTTATCGTTTTTAACCATTAAAAGACCAAGAATCATATTGATTACCCCAACTAAAATGGCAGTTAAGATGAGGGCTAAAAGCCCACTGATTGTAATGGCTGGGAAAAGATAGTCAAGCAGATAAATGGTTAAGGCGCTCACAATAACATTAGCCAGGCCAAAAGTAATGATAATAACCGGCGTCAAAACAAATTTTAAAATTGGCCGAAGAAAGGTGTTAATTAGAGCCAGAATAAAAGCGGCGAGAATCAAGTTCTCAATTGTCCTTAAAATCTCGACTCCGGGAATATAAAGATCAGCCAGATACAACCCCACCCCGTTCGCCAAAACCATCAAAACAAATTTCCGCATCTCATTTTATTTTAACACAGGGGTGGAGAAGCATTTTCCCTCCGCCAATAATTGGCTACGAGGGAAAATGCTTCTCCTTTAGGCAGTAAGCTGACGGGCGCCGTGATACTATAAAGAAGATGAGAAAGAGAACAGTTGTGCTTGTGATTCTCGACGGCTGGGGTATTGGTCGCGACGACCAGTCGAACCCTATTTATACTGCGCGTCCCGAAAATATTAACTACATTAGATCAAACTATCCGTCGGGCACCCTCCAGGCCTCAGGTATTGCCGTTGGTCTTCCCTGGGGCGAGGAAGGAAATTCTGAAGTCGGTCACCTGACCTTAGGCGCGGGTAAAGTTCTTTTTGCTCATTACCCCCGGATCAGCTTAGCTATCCGGGACAAAAGTTTTTTTAAAAACCAAGTTTTGCTTGAAGCCTTCCGCCGCGCCAAATCCGAGAACGCTAAAGTTAATTTGGTCGGCGCCTTAAGCCAGGCAAATATTCATTCTTCTCTTGAGCACCTCGAGGCTCTTTTAGCCTTGGCCAGAGCGGAAGGGGTTGGAGTCAGCCTCCATCTTTTTGCCGATGGCCGGGATGGTCCGCCTAAAGGCGCACATGCTCTAGTCGGCCGTCTGCCCGAAGAGAGAATAGCGAGCATCTCCGGCCGCTTCTACAGCATGGATCGGGATTTTCACTGGGACCGAAGCCTCAAAGCCTACCGCGCCATGATCGGCGAAGGGGCATCGAGCCCAACAACCATCCCCGACTTTATTAATTCTTTTTATAATCGTGGCTTGACTGATGAATTTATCGAGCCGGCTTTTTTTAAGAGTGAAGGTGCGATTAAGCCGAATGACAGTGTTATTTTCTTTAACTTTCGGGAAGACAGCGCCCGGCAACTCGTTAGTCTTTTCCTTGACCCAGACTTAGGCGAGAAACACCAGATCCCTGCGAATCTCCATCTCGTTACTTTTACCCGTTATAGCGCCAAGCTTAATCTGCCAGTCGCTTTTCCGCCGGAAGAGGTTACTAATCCCTTGGGCCGAATTCTAAGTGACGCTGGTAAAATCCAGCTTCGGGTGGCTGAGACTGAGAAATACGCTCACGTTACCTATTTCTTCAACGGCTTTCGGGAACCGCCTTATAAAAACGAATATCGAGTGCTTGTTCCTTCACGAAGCGTGGTCCGCCACGATGAATATCCGGAAATGATGGCTGGAGAGATCACGACCCGAGTCTTAACCGCCTTGGCTGAGGGGATTTACGATTTTATTCTGGTTAATTATGCCAATCCAGATGTGATTGCTCATTCAGGCAATCTTGATGCGGCTATAAAAGCCGTAAAAACTGTCGATACCCAAATTCGCCTACTGTTGAAAGCGACCCTCGAGCACGAAACTTTTCTTATTATCACTTCTGACCACGGCAATGTGGAGCGAATGTATGATCCGAGGACTGGCCAGATCGAAACCAGTCATGATCCGAGCCCAGTGCCGGTTTATTTAGTCTTCAAGGGATATGAGCGGCAAAAAGATGAGAGAACAGTTAAAAGTATTGAAAGCCAGAATACCGGCGTTCTTTCTGATGTCGCCCCAACCATCCTTGAACTAATGGGTTTGCCAAAGCCAGAGGATATGACCGGTATCAGCCTGATGAATCTCTTCCGGTAAGATATTTTAATCTATGCCGCAAGATAATTCTCGAGCCGATTCTTTGGCCGTTGAAATCAGTGCTGCTGTTTTCCGAGTCGCAGCCTTAGTCCGTCACAAGCGCCTTCGCGAAGAGCTCGAAGAAGCGGCTATTGAACTCGTCAAGTTTCTGAAAGAGGAAAGCGCCTCGAGGCTCGAGCGCCTTATCTTATTGGGCGAGGCGATCGAAGAAATAAACGAAATTAATGCCGAGGTTCTTTTAAGAGAACTAGTCAACTGGAAGTTAGAGTTCTTTGCCGATCCAGAGTCCGAAGAGCCTGTTCTGCTTGGCCAAGATGGTCAACTTTTTGGCCAACATGGCCAACATGGCCAACTTTTTCGGAGAAAATGGCCCAGGACCGAGGAAAGACATGCGGCTATTCTTGATTTTGTCCGTCGCTTCCCAGACTACTGCTCAGTCGAGAGCCTTTTTCTCGAGTTTGCTTTTGTGAGCCGCCGGACCTTAAGGCGCGATCTTGAAGAGCTGGCTCGCCGGGGCGCTTTAAAAAGGCGAGGGGATTTACTGATCCACGCCGACTAAAAAACTTGACGACTTTCTATTTTTAATTCGTTTAGGTTATTCACAGCGCCGTAACTAAAGAAACCCCATTCGCGTCTTAATTATTTGGATACCCACAAAACTATTTTGTATAATAAGTGGGTAGGGTTGAAGTGAGGCAACCCGAGTCTTTTTGCCTCGCTTCCCCAAGCGAGTTTTTTAATTTACTACTAGGGTTGTCCTCTGAACTGCAAGCTCCATAAAACCTCACGAAAAGAGAGCGGGTCGATGGCAGTCAACAGGAATGACCTTCTGAAATCGAAAAAAAGAAATAAAGAAAGAAAAACAATAAATGAGTATTACGCGAAAAGCAGTCGCTGTCGGAGTTTCCGCAGCGACCATGCTTTGGCTCTCTGGTGCAACTATGCTTGCTCCAGTAGCCGTAGCCCAGACCTCAGCCGAGGTCCAGGCTCAAATCGACGCCTTACTCGCCCAAATTGCAGCCCTTCAGGCCCAGTTGTCTGGCGGCGCTTCAGTCACCTACACCCGTGACCTCACTCTCGGGAGCACTGGTACTGATGTCTCCAATCTCCAGACTTACTTGGTTGCCCAGAACAAGGGACCAAAAGCTGCTGCCTTAGCCAGCGTTTTTGCCGCTGGCACAGCTAAGGGTTACTTCGGCCCATTGACTCAAGCCGCTTTGGCTGAGTTCCAGGCCTCGGTTGGCATTTCGCCACCTGCTGGTTACTTCGGTCCGATTACCCGTGCTTACTTGGCAGCGCAGGTTACTCCTCCTCCAGCAGAAGAAGAGGAGGAAGAGGATGGGCTTGAAGGCGGCGCTGGTGCTGTTGATCAGTACGACCTTGTTTCTGGTCTTCAGAACGAGGAAGTTGGTGAAGGCGAGGAAGATGTTGATGTTGCCGGCCTTGAAATGGAGGTTTCCGACAGCTCAGACCTCGAGTTCACCGCTGTCACTCTTGACTTTGATCAGGGCACAGCCAACAACGACGACTTTGACGAGTATGCTGATGAAGTATCTGTCTGGCTTGACGGCGAAGAAGTGGCTCGAGTTGATGCCACTAAGTTCGACGAGGACACTGACTGGAGGAGAACCGTCACTCTTGCTAGTGGCGCTATTGTCCGGGGTGGTGAAACCGCCGAGCTTATAGTCGCTGTTTCTGGTGCTTCGAGTATTGACGGCAACGACGTTGGCGAAACCTGGACTGTTGACTTTGACCAGGTTCGGTTCCGCGACGCTACCGGCGCTTCTACTTCGGAAGACCCGGGCACAGCTGTCCGGACAATGTCCTTCGAAACCTTCGCTACTTCGGCTGACCTTGAACTTAAGGTGGCCTTGAACGAGGATGACGATGACATCAACGACGCTCACGTCATTGATATTGACGACGCCGACGACACTGATAACGTCGAGTTCCTCTCTTTCACCATCGAAATAGAGGGCGACTCAGACGTTACCGTTGATGAAATTCCGGTGGAGATTAACACTGTCGAAGCGGCTGGTGCTAACTTCGATGACCCGGATGATGTAGTTGTTGCCGCCTCGCTTTGGATGGATGGCGACGAAATTGCCACCGAGAACTTGAGCGCGGCTGATGCGAACGATGACACCGAGATCGTCACTTTTGAAGATCTCGATCTCGAGCTTGATGCTGGTTCAACCACCGAGTTTATAGTTAAGCTCGATTTGGTTTCAACCGCTGACGCTCTTGACAACGCCGACACCATTGAAGTTGAGATGGATGCCGGTGAAGTAGACCTCATTGATGCCGAAGATGACTCGGGCGAAGAGCTGCTTGCGGCTGACCTTACCGGTACCGCAGATGGTGACGCTCATGCCGTCTACGATTCAGGCGTTCAGATCGAGTTTGTTAGCGCGAGCGCTAGCCGGTCGTTCACTGCTGATGAGGCTGGCGAGTCTGACACCGGTGAGTACAAAGTTACCTTCAAGGTAACCTCCTTCGATGCCGATATGAGGATCGATCGCAGCACCGAGGATGACAACGGCGTAAACGCCGCTGGTCAAGGTGTTGTCTTTGACCTGACTGTCACCGCTGCAGACGAAGTTGGCTGGACTGTTAACTCTACGTTATCTTCCAGCTCTACTGACACCGAAGACACGGCTAACACCTATGAGGTTGATGAAGATACTACCCGTACCTTCACCCTCACGGTTAACGTCACTCCTGACGAGGATAGCTTCGTTGAGATGGCGATTGAGTCAATCAACTGGGGTGCGGCTGTGGACAACACGAACGCGAACTACTACACCTTCAACATGGATGAGTTCAAGACAGATTCTATCTTCTTGAACGATATGTAGGTTGAACTCGAGTAGTTAGTCTACGCGAGTAGTGTTGAGCAAAACCGCCCTTCGGGGCGGTTTTGCGTTTCTTCATTTTTATGCTTATTCACTTCTTATTAACAAGCGGTAAGTCAAATAGTTAGGCTATAATTTAAACACTAAAGGTCGAGCTTATTGTCTTTTGGTGCACGTAAGACAATAAGCAAGTTGAATTAAAAACTTAATTAAGTCGAAAAATAACAACTAGATGATTAAAGCAAGAAAAATTGGTCTTTATGCGGCAAGCGTTGCCACCATGGTTGGTATGACTGCACTTGTCGCTCTGGCTACTACGACTCTCTCGGATGAGTCGACTGCTACAACTGGTACTCGAGCCACAACCGATACTGGTTCTTTCCAGACCGTGGCCGGCGACTTAACCTACGAAGGTGCCGCTGGCGGCACAAGCTATTACCACGCTGGTGTCATGGGCAACTTCTTGGGTGATAACCTTACTAATGCTACTTCTGCGCTTCACGCCGGTGTAATCGGCTCATACAACGTTACGACCGACGACGACAACACTGGTGGCAGCGCTGGTGTTATCGGTGAAGTTGGCGACCTAGCTGATGCCGCAGCCTACGGCGTTTTGGCTGTGCTCGGCGGTGACGGCGGTCAAATGAATCCACAAGCGGCTTACGGCGTCCAGTACTTCAATTCAACCGCCGCGAGCAACTTTGCTTATGGTCTTGACCTATTCCACGCCGAAACTGCGGATTACGTTGGTTCAGCAGTAGAATTCGGTACAGCTGACATTCGCTTCCAGAACGGGGCGACCCTCGACGAGGGCACTGACGGCACCCTTACGCTTACTGATGCCACTTGGGCTGAAGTTGGAGCCGAGACTACAAGAGCAACAGGCGCCACAGGCTCCTTCCAGACTGTCTGGGGCGATCTGACCTACGAAGGCGCAGCTGGAGGCACAAGTGCCTACCACGCTGGTGTCATGGGCAACTTCTTGGGCGCTAACCTGACGAACACCAACACTGTTAATCACGCTGGTGTAATCGGTAAATACTCGGTAACTACTGGCGATACTGTTGACGGTCCTAAGGCTGGTGTGGTTGGTGAAGCTGAAACTAGCGTCGCTGACGCCGCGGTTATGGCTGTTCTTGGCGGCGACACCGGTACGGTTACCCCGGGCGCAGCTTTCGGGGTTCAATACTTGAACTCAACTGCTGCCAGCAAGTTTGACTATGGTCTTGATCTCTTCCGTGACGGCGGAACTACGGACTATGGTGATGCCGCTGATGTTGATTTCGGCACAGCTGATATTCGGCTCTCAAGCCAAGCTAGCATCTTCACCGGAGCTGGGGCACCGACAGGTGACTGCACTCGCGGTAGTATCTACCTAAGGACTGACAGCGCAGACGAAGACACGGTACTCTATACGTGTGCCGTTGCTAATACTTGGGACGCGGCCGACCTATAGTGCCACAAGCTTAACTAAATCCGAACAGCATAATGAAAGCTAAACTTACAATCTTAGCTGTTCTTGTTCTCGCGCTGACAATCGGCGTAGCCCAGGCTGATGTTGACTTTTCTACTGGAGATGTCACCCTCGACCTAACCGGTAACACCGACATTACAGTCAAGGGTGGTTCTGAGGCTGAGCAGGTCGTGGTTAATGCCACCGATATTGATGTAACCCTTGATGGCGCCGCTGGTAACTTCACTGTTACTTCCGCCGTTGATCTTACGGTTACAGGTCAAACTTCTAAACTCGCCATTGACGAGTCCTGCGCCACTGGGAATGTCACCCTCCTTATCCTGAATCCTCAAGGTACTGACGAGTCAGTGACCATTACCCCTGGCACCGTAGCCTGCTCCGGAGGCGGCGGCGGAGGCGGCGGAGGCGGCGGTGGCGGCGGAGGCGCTGCCCCATCTGCCCCGACCACTCCGACAACTCCGACCACTCCGAGCGGTACGCCTTCGGCTCCGGTTAGCATCCCTTCGCTTCCGGCTAACCCGACTGATGCCGACGTTTCAAACGTCCTTACAGCCGCGGCCCAGCAATTGGCCTACATTCAGGCGAACATCACTTCAGCTGATGCGCCGGCACTTTTGGCCAGCCTGCTTCAGACTCTTCAGCAATTAAGCGTTGCTGTTGGGGTTGAAGGAGGTGCTGGTACTGGCTCAGTGCCGCCTGGCGGTTCTTACGCCACGGCTATGAGCGAAGGTTCTACTGGCGGTGATGTTTCCGCTCTTCAGAACTTCTTAACTTCTCAGGGGCCAAGCATCTATCCTCAGGGATTGGTAACCGGTTTCTTCGGTCCTTTGACCGAGCGAGCTGTTCAGCTTTTCCAAGAGCGTGAAGGTATCGCCGGTCCTGGCGATCCTGGCTACGGCTTTGTCGGTCCTCAAACAAGAGCACGCATAAACGCAATCCTCGGCTTAACTCCTTAATCGGAACAGCAGAGGAAACGCAACAACAAAAACCCGCCCGCGGGCGGGTTTTTGTTGTTCAGCGCTGACAATCCCCAGGTATTCCTTTTGCCTATTCCCTCCGTCTATCTATCCCCTCCGCAAAACATTAACTAAAGCTTTTCTGCGATCGCAGAAAAGCTTTAGTAGCCCTCGTTTTATTTAGTTAATTCCTTATAATTTAGGTATGGCTAAGATTTTGGTAAGCGGGTTAAAGCCTTCAGGAACGCTTCATCTCGGAAATTATTTGGGAATGTTAAAACAGGCGGTGGTCTTGCAGGAAAAGTCGTACCGCCGATTTTACTTTATTGCCGACTATCACTCACTCACCCTTAAATACAAGGCTTCGGAAAAGGCTAAAGAGATTTTTGAAATGGCGGTTGATGCTTTGGCGGCTGGGCTTGACCCTAAAAAATCAACTATTTTTATTCAGTCTCATATTAAAGAGCACGCTAATCTAACTTGGATTTTTAATAATATCACTTCAGTCGGGGAACTTACTCGGATGGTTGAGTACAAAGAAAAAGTGGCTCAGGGCCAGGTGCCGAATGCCGGACTTTTGGATTATCCGGTTTTAATGGCGGCTGATATTTTAGTTTACAAAGGCGAGGTCGTGCCAGTAGGCGAGGATCAGCTTCAGCATCTTGAGCTTAGCCGGACTATTGCCCGAACTTTTAATAATCGTTTTGGCAAAACTTTTCCTGAACCAAAAGCGATTTTAACTAAGGCGCCGCGGATTATGAGCCTGGCTGATCCAAAACAGAAAATGTCAAAATCAATTTCTCGAGGCTGTCTATTTTTAACTGATTCAGCGAAAGTGATTAAAGAAAAAGTAGCGGCGGCCCAAACCGATTCCCATAAAGAAATTAGCTATGATCCGGAGAAACGTCCGGGGATCTCTAACTTGGTTTTGATCTATGCAGAATTGACGAACAGTTCCCCGATCCAACTGGTTAAAAAGTTTAAAGGCGTTGGCTACCGCGAGTTTAAGAGCGAGCTCGCTCGAGTAATCGATAAAGAATTTAAACCTTTTAGGGAAAATAGAAAAAAACTTTTAGCTAATAAATCGAAAGTAGTAAAAATTCTTGAAGCCGGTGCAAAGCAGGCCCGGCCAGTCGCCGAGGCAACAATGGCCGAGGTACGACGAAAGGTCGGCTTGATCTAGCCAGTCTAACTAGAGCCCGTCCTTAACTAAAGCTTTTCTGCGATCGCAGAAAAGCTTTAGTTGGAGGCGGTTTTAAAGCGGGTTGTGGATAACGGGAAATTTTGAGTTTTTTAAAGCGGGTGTGGATAAGCAGATCGCGGCACCGTCTTTTTATTTACTATAAGCGGTCAAGATGGCCAACTTTTTGGCCAGGATGGTCAAAATGGCCAACTTTTTGAATGAAATGGTCAAAACGGACCCGAAATCCGCTTTTAAGGTTAGCCCCGGTAGGCCTTGACTCCCCCAAATGGTTGACTATAATGATTTCGTATGAAAAAGATGACTGAAAATCAGACGAAACTCCTGTACTTTATATTTAAATATCGAGGGCAGTACGGAACAGGCCCCACGCTTCGAGAGATGGTGCGGGAGCTCGGAGTCTCTGGTAATAAGTCAGTTCTCGGAATAATTGAAGCCTTGACGAGAAGGGGCTATCTGAAGCGAGAAAAGAAGAAATCCAGATCGGTGTTGTTAACTGACGAGGCGCAAAAATTTCTCAATAATTATCTCCTCCCGCTTCAGTATCATGGCGGTCCGACTGCCGCTGATCAATTGCGACAACCGACAGAATTGGCGCGTACCGATATTGCCGTGCTATCGCCAACGTCAGAATCTCTTGCGTATAAGGAAAGTGCTATAAAAACGAATGGGACAAGTTTAGACAATGACCTCCACACCATTGTTGAGACTGCCGTGAGTCTGGCGCTTGATAGATATTTCAACGGCACTTTACCGGCAGAGCAAAACCTTAAACAGGGCGTGACTGGAGTTATCGTCAATATTATCCGCAAGGCATTCTCGGATGAAGCAATCGTTACAATCTTTGCGTGGGGAATTATTTTGACGGGTTTAACTTGGGCGAATGCCTCGATCCTTGAGGATAGATTGACCGCGCTCGTTTATTCCGTCGTCGAGGTAGTCGTAATTAAAAAACTTCTTAGCGAATAATACTATGAGTCTTGGTATAAACACAACAACACCGGAGGGGATTGTATTAGCGGCTGATAGCCGACAGTCATATAGAAATCAAAAGGGCATGAGTCGTATCGGCTCTGATTCTGCGTCAAAGGTTTTTAAGATCGGCGATAAAATGGGTATAATCGTTGCTGGTCTGGCGTTTCTTCCCGAAAACGACGTACTCAAAAATATGAGTAGATTTATTGAGGAATTTAAAAAAAACATTGAAGGTGAAAGAATTACGGTGTTTGAAACAGCGCAAAAGTTAAAGGACTTTTTTGAAGAAAAATATCAATACAAAAATCAATTGAAAACCTTACCTGCACAAATTAAAGCCGATCTTGAACGGCAGGGGTGTAATATTATTGAAATAAAAGAAGAAAAAGACCATGTGAAATTTAAGTTTGTCGATCCGCAGGGCATTCAGAAGGATGGCGTGGCGGGAGTAGAACAATTGCAATTCATAGTGGCCGGATACAACGAGGATGGTTCTCATCAAGTATCAATGGTTTATGTGCCTGGCAATATCGAGTCAAAGAGGGATAGTACGAAGAAGGGACAAGAATATGGGGCTAGCTGGATAGGTCAAATTGATGTCGTATCAAGAATTGTGATCGGGTTTGACGGTCGCATTGGCAATTTGCCGGTTATGCGAAAAGCTGCTTCTGAAATTGGCGTACAAGAAGTTCAGAAGCAATTGAGAAGTCTCGAGTATGTTATCCAATGGGGCACCATGACGCTTCAAGACGGGATTGATTTTAGCACCCTAGCGATAGGGACCACGACAGCTATACAAAGATTTTCTGACGGAATTGCCGGCGATCCCGGCGATACACCTGGCGTTGGGGGTCCGGTAGATGTTGCAGTGATTACGCCCGAAAAAGGTTTCGTGTGGATTGCAAAGAAAAATTTACGAGTTAGCGAAAAAGAAATAGATTTAGAATTATAAGAAATCGCCGTCAGAAGATTTCTAAACTCAAACGGGGGCGCGGCGGAGGAGGTAGAGGAAACTCCGTCACGTCCGAGTGCTGGCGAATTCCGGGTTTGTGAGAATAACGATGATGTCGGCGGTGGCAACGAATCAAGCGCTGTCTTTAAGGCTGATTCTTCAGGTAGTATCTTTTTCCAAATCGGCGCTGGGCTGTAACCAGGAAGTTGGCCGGAGAGTTATATAATAATGAAGAACACTGGCTTAGAAGATGCTACTTCAGGAAGTTATTGCCCGGCGGAAAGATATTGATAGCTACCGAAAGATAGTCGGTGATGAAGTTATTGATGAGCTTAAAACTTTATCGAAACCCCTTGAA
>JACOXB010000009.1 GCA_016176505.1 Candidatus Colwelliibacteriota bacterium
CGCGGTCGGGTGATTAAAGATACTTGGTGGGATTGGCCAAAGATTATTAAAAAGCCAAGCCCGGATGTTTTTAAAAAAGAAATCAAGGGATTAAAGATTACTGACGTTAAGCGCCGGGGCAAGAATATCCTGATTTATTTAAGCCGAGATTACGTTCTTTTGATCCATCAAAAATTAACTGGTCATCTTTTAGTTGGAAAGTGGCAGGTCAAGAAAGTAGCAGGTAGTAAGCATCAAGTAGTAAGCACGATTAAAGGTTTGCTCGAGGAGAGAGTTAATGATTATATTCGCTTCATTTTATATCTTGATAACGGCCAGATGGTGGGGCTATCTGATTTAAGAAGATTCGCTAAAGTTTTATTAGTTAAAAAAGACGAACTTAATAAACTGCCGGACATTGCGCTTTTGGGGCCAGAGCCGCTTGATCCCAAATTCACCTTTGCCGAATTTAAAAAGCGCATTGGCGCGAGAAAGCGGCCGATTAAACAGGTTTTAATGGATCAAGCCGTTCTTGTCGGGATTGGCAATATTTATTCTGATGACATTCTCTGGCTCGCCAAAGTTCACCCCTTGCGGCGCGCCGGCGATTTGGGCGAAGCTGAGCTCCGAAAAATTTGGCGAGCGACAAAAAGCGTTTTAAATAAGGCAATTAAACTTCGCGGCACCTCAACCGCTGACTATCGGGATACAGCTGGGAAACCGGGTAAGTATGGTCGGGAAATTTTAGCCTATCGTTTAACTGGCAAGCCTTGTCAGCGCTGTAAAACCCTGATTAAAAGATTAAGAGTCGGAGGCCGCTCAGCCCATTTTTGCCCCAAGTGCCAGTCTATCTAAAAATGCGAAGACCCGCTTTTGGCGGGTCTTTCTTCAAAGAACTGCAGGAGAGGCGGGCCGACTCCGGTCGGCCCGCCTCTCCGGTGGCTAGCGGTCGTCCTCCTCCTCGCTCTGGCGGAGTAGGGCGAGGTCGAACATCTCGTAGTCGTCGAGGACCTTCTCGGGTAGCTTACGCCGGTGGCGGGCCTCGGTGAGAGCGAGGCTCACGGCCGCGAGCGTCATCATCACGAAGAAGATCGCGCCGACGGCGTAGGCCCAGCGGGGCAGCGGCTGGAAGTAGCTCCAGCCGAAAGCCAGGGCCAGCGCCAGCATCACGACCACAATCCCCATGGCGATGTTGCGATCGAGCTTGTCCTCGTCGTTCACCGTGTCACCTCCTCCTCCTCGTCGTCATCCTGGTGGAGCAGGTCATCTCGCTCCTCGTCGTCGAGGTCGTCCTCCTCGAGCTCGGCCTGGATCAGTTTCCAGTCCTTCTGCTCCACAGCTTCCCCCTCCTTCAGATGGTTGCTCGCCGGGCGAGGACGCTCTACGTCTCCTGGATGTAGACGGTGAACTGCTTTCCACCATCCTTGTTTCCAGTGACGATGACGAGCGCCGGCGCGCCCACCATGACGGATTTTCCGCTCGCCCTGATGGGGATGGTGACCACCCCCGATTCCGGCGGGAACGCCGTCGCGATCCGGTCGCGGATCGTCTCCGCAGTCTCGATCATCCCTTCACCTCGGCTTCCGGTCGGCCGGTCACCCATCCGCCGATCGTTTGGGCAGACTTGGACACTATGTAGATAGTGCCCACGGCCAGCCCACAGAGGATCGCGATGCAGAGCGCGGTCCATAGAGCGATCGCCGTGATCCGCATCAGAAAGAAAAACCAATCCGGGACCATCTCCTCTCTTCACCTCCTCTCGTGATTGCCGATCTAATTTAGGAACTAGGATTTAGGAACTTAGGAATTAGAGAACTCCGGCCCTAAATCACATCGGCAACCACGAAACTCCTTATTAATAAGCTTAAAGAACAACCCGTTATCTATAGCATTTTCCAGTCAAAATGTCAATGTCATTTCTCCCAATAATAGATTGAGCCCAGCGGATTACTGTCGTAGGGAACATCCCGCAGGCCAAAGCCGGCTTGGTCTCCGACTCAAGTCGGAGCGGCTGGCCGAGGGGGAAGAAAGTTTTGCCGCTGGAGCAAAACTATTCTGGTTCCCATAGACAGCAAGCTGCTGGGCGATTACACTTAAGCCGTAGTTTTTAATGAGGGATCCGAAGTATATTTTTGTGGTTGGCGGGGTAATGTCCGGAGTGGGCAAAGGAGTCGCCACCGCCAGCATCGGCCGGATCCTCAAAGCCCGCGGCTTTCGCGTCACAAGCGTTAAAATTGATCCCTACGTAAACGTTGACGCCGGCACTATGAACCCCACCGAACACGGTGAGGTTTTTGTTTTGGATGACGGCACTGAATGCGATCAGGACCTTGGTAATTACGAGCGCTTCTTGGATCGCGATTTAAGTAACGCCAATTATATGACCACCGGCAGTATTTACCTTTCGGTGATTAATCGTGAACGGAGTTTGGGTTATGGCGGTGCTTGCGTTGAAGTTGTGCCCCACATTCCGCTTGAGGTGATTGCCCGAATCAATCGGGCGGTGAAACAAGACAAGGCGGAGATGGTGACAATCGAGATTGGCGGCACGGTTGGCGAATATCAAAACGTTTTGTTCCTTGAAGCCATCCGAATGCTGAAAATAAAACATCCAAAAGATGTATTACTTGTCCTTGTGAGCTATCTGCCGCTTCAGAATAAAGACAACGAATTAAAAACCAAACCGACTCAATATGCGGTTCGGACTCTTAACTCAGCCGGCCTCCAGCCTGACATTGTGATTGCTCGGGCGCCTTTAAGGCTTGATGGGAAAAGAAAAGCCAAGATTGCTTTTAACTGCGGCCTGGAAAAAGAGGACATTATTTCCGCGCCTGACGTTTCAAGCATTTACGAAATTCCGGTTAATTTTGAAAAAGAAAAAATCAGCGAGCGGATCCTTCCAAAGTTCGGCTTGAAACCCCGAGCCAAAGATTTAGCGGATTTTCGGAGGCTGGTTACTCGAATCCGTGGTTCAAAAAAGCCGGTTAGAATCGGCATTGTTGGCAAGTACTTTGGAAGCGGCAGTTTTATGCTAGCCGATTCCTATATTTCCGTGATCGAAGCAATTAAGCATGCAGCTTATCACTTTAGGCGAGAGCCGGTGATCGAGTGGATTAATGCGGAAAAACTGGGCGATCTTAGTAAGTATCACGGCTTAATTGTGCCGGGCGGTTTTGGTAGTAGGGGCGTTGAGGGGAAAATTAAAGCCATCACTTATGCCCGGGAAAAGAAAGTGCCGTTTCTGGGGTTATGTTACGGCATGCAATTAGCGACAATTGAATACGCCCGTCATGTAGCGAAGCTCGCACGAGCCAACACCACTGAAGTTAACTCGCGTACGCCCCATCCGGTAATTGATATTTTGCCTGAGCAAAAAGAAAAATTAGAAAAAGCTGATTATGGCGGCACTATGCGTCTCGGTGCTTGTCCGGCGATTCTTTCAAAAGGGACAATTGCTTACGGGGCTTACCAGGCGAACAAAATTTCCGAACGCCATCGCCACCGCTACGAAGTAAATCCAGAATATATTGCTAAGCTTGAAAAGAAAGGATTAATTTTCTCTGGCCGTTCACCCGATCACCGCCTGATGGAAATTATGGAACTGCCGCGGAAGATTCATCCCTTTTTTGTCGGCACCCAGTTCCATCCGGAATTGAAATCGCGACCCCTCTCGCCTCATCCACTTTTCCGAGAGTTTATCAAAGCAGCCATTAAAAAATAACCTACTAAAGCTTTTCTGCGATCGCAGAAAAGCTTTAGTAGAATGAAAATCGCTCCGAAAATTTTCGGAGCGATTTTCATTTACGGGTCAAGGGCGAAGGCTGCGTTGTAAATCGCGAGCCTTACCGATAGTTCTTGAACCAGGTCAGCTAAATCAGCTTCAACTTCGTCTCTTTCCGCATCAGTGTCAGCCTCGGCGTAAGCTTCAGAAATTGCTTCAAGCTCAGCTTGGAATCCGGCTAACTCCTCGGCTAGTTCGGCCTTAATCTCGGCCGAGGTCATGGTGCTCGCATTAGCCAACAACTCTTCATTCGTAAGGGCGGCTTTAGCTTGGCTCGCAAGGTACCCGAGATAGCCAGCGGCAACTAAGAGAGCAGTAAAAACAACGGCTCCGAGCGGGAAAGAAAGACTAGCTACACGAATCTTCATCATCTTTTTCTCTCGATTCTTCTCTTTACGACCTTTACAAAGCTCCTGAAATTGATGACGTGGGAATCGATTGGGGCTTACCCCCTGGCCTGTCTACCAGCTAGGCAGGCTATAATAGATAGGCATGATTATCCTGCTCTATGGCCTGGATTCCTATCGGCGCCTGAAAAAGTTAGCCGAGATTACCGAAGCCTATCGTTCTAAATACACCGGTCTTTCTCACGAGAGATTTGATTTGGCCGAAGAAGGGTCTTTCCCTAAATTTCTTGATTTTGTCACTAGTCGCTCGATGTTTGACCCGGTGAAATTAGTGGTGCTTGATAATATCATCGCAAGCGATGCGCCGAATGAGTTAAAAGAAATTTTAAAAACCTACGCCGAAATAAAAGACACAACCGTTGTTGTTAATTCGGAGACGAAACCGCCGGTTAAGTTTAAATTTTTGTTTGAAGAGCCGGTTCAGGTCCAGGAATTTCCAGCGCCGAAAGAAGAGGGCCTTGATAGCTTTATTAAAAAAACTGCGAGCGCTCACGAGCTAAAACTTGATGAGGCAACCGTGGCCCACTTGGCTGCTGCTTTTGGCAGCGATACTTGGGCTTTGGCGACCGAGATTGAGCGCTTGGCTTTGGCTTCGAATGGTGCCGGCACTCCAACTAAAACCAAAGATTTAATTGAGAAGAAACCAACTCGGGAATATTATCCCTTAATTAATTCGGTTAAGTGGGGCCGGAGCCGCAAAGAAAGGCTAGTGGCTCTGGAACGGATTTTGTCCGAGCGGCGGG
Organism: Candidatus Colwelliibacteriota bacterium; assembly: GCA_016176505.1. Lineage (GTDB taxonomy): Bacteria > Patescibacteriota > Minisyncoccia > UBA6257 > Colwellbacteraceae > JACOXB01. The sequence continues at coordinate 4,911 of JACOXB010000009.1, forward strand.
ATGAGCCAGCCCGGGTTTTTAATACTTTAGCTTATCGCTTGAAAGATGAAAAAGAAGCCAAGCTTTTTGCTGACTATGACGTGGCGGTAAAGTCAGGCAAACTTGAATACGAAGAAATTCTCCTCGACCTCGCCCTTGGTCCAGATTACTTCGAGTTAGGATTTTAGGGCGCCCGCCAACTTATTGCCTATCGGGACCAGAATAATCCGGCTCCAGCGGCCGGATTTTCTTCTCCCTCGGCCTGCTCGCTCCGACTTAAGTCGGACACCAAGCCGAGCTAGGCCTGCGGGATGTCCCGTACGGCAGCAAGTTAGTGTAGGCAGTAAGTTGGTGGGCGTCGCCTAGCTCCTAGCTCCTAATCTCGCGGCTTTGGCTTTCAAGCGACTGGCTTTGTTTTTGGCAATCGCGCCGGTTTTCGCCGCCTTATCCAAAGCTTTATAAACCAAACTTAATTTTTGAGAAGCTACTTCGGCGCTTCCCTCACCAAGGACCGTTTTATATTCTTTGGTCGTGGTCCTAATTTGTTTTTTCCGCGCCAGATTTCGCGCTCGGTTGGTTATATTTTGGCGCAAAGCCTTTTTAGCTGATTTAGTGTTTGGCATAGACTTGGATATTTTCTCTAATAATCTCGAATAACGCAAGTATAAAAATAGTTTGGGGGAGGGCGCGGAGCACCCTCCCCCACTGTGCCCGCCGCGATCTATGTGAACCTGATCACGGTGAACATGATGATCACGAGCGCGGCTGCCATCGCGAGGGCCAGCCAGCCTAGGGGACCAAGGCTGTCGAGGTCTGAAAGATCACGACGAGCCATCGCTCCCTCCTCAGCTGTAGCGGAGGCCGCGGCCGCGCCTACCGCGACGACGGTCCCGGTAAGCCTTCCGCCGGCGCTCCTTCTCGCCGAACGGGTTCTCGACCGGTTGCCCGTTGCCGTTTTTCCGCTTGTTATTCTTCTTACCCACAGATCCCCTCCTACTGGGGCTACCGACTACCGCCTTGCGCTTGCCGGGCGCGTCTCTCCTCCTCCCTAAACGCCGTAGCCTTTCTCGCGGGCTTCGAGGCCCGGGACGGGACGGCCTCTCCTCTCCTTGGCCTCGAGTGCCTCGATCAACTTCTCGATCTCGTCCAGAACGCGAGCGGCGTCGGGGTCGGGGGCGCGGCGCAACAGGTTGCGGATCGTATACCGCGCCGCCCTAAGCGCCTCGAGTGGTGGTAGCAACATCTTAGATGCCTCCTCTCCTTTTAGCCGGACCAGAAGCTCTCGTTCGGATCGAACGGCAGGACGAAGACCTTTACCAGCTTGGCGTTGGGGAAGGCTTCCCGGACGGCTGTTCCGACCGCTGCCGCGACCCGCAGCCGTACTTCCCTTGTTCGAGCTGGGTAGGCGAAGAGGTCGTCGATTTCGACGATCATATCGCCGAGCGGCCTCGCCTTATCTAGGTCGCGGACGTCTAGCGGGAAGGCGACCGTGACTTGGCGCTCATCAAGGCCAAGCTCCTCGATCCCGACCACGGCCTTTTTGATCTCGATTTCCACTCCGTCGAGATCGACGAAGTTCTGACCGTAGTGCCGCGTTCCCCAGACTTTAATGAACGGCATTTACTCCCCCCTTTCAGTCGGACAGGTTGTATGAACTTCTCAAGTTACTAGTTGTTGATTGCTCAACAAACTTCTTATTCATAAATCATTTTTCTGTCTCCGTCAAGACATACAGCGGGATACTTTATACAGAATACTAGATACCCAGCCTCGACGAGCTCGCCTCGTTTCCGAGTCGGAGCGGGCCGTCGAGGCGAGGCGGGCTAAACACTCGCAACTATATATTTTCGTAGTGCTTAATAACGAAATCTTTTAGAGAATCTGTCAACCCACCACTACCTATATTCATAGATGTGGGGGTATGCCCCGGATTGAAACTGATAGCGATTAGATCGATTCGCCAACCCTTATTGTCTTTCACCAGCTGGGGATGTTGGCCAGTATAAAGCGAGGCGGTTCGCTCTAGGATTTTTAGCTTTGACTTAGTCAGATGTTCTTCAGGAGTAATCCCCAAGCCCTTCACAGCTTTTACCTCTACAAAAACCAGGGTTTTATCAGGGGATCTTGCAATAATGTCGATCTCTCCCCATGGTTGGCGGTAATTTCGCTCAAGAATCTTATATCTTTGGCGTTTCAGATAGTCTGTAGCCAGGTTTTCCCCAATTTTTCCCAGTTCAGATCGGTGGGGCATTACTAAAATTGTACACGATGTTTACCGGCAAACACGGTGTACAGTGTTCCACCGTGACACACTGCGTATTTTTCCCGGTTTTTAGGCCTCATTATGTTGAACAGTTATACACAAATGTTTCACAATTTACACACATATCGATGAAGTTGTCAAAAATCTAGCATTCATCGCATTATTGATTAATGCGATGTTCTCAATGTTTCACAAAATGTTTCACAAAATTCGAAAAACCTAGGTTTTATCGCGTTAATGATTCGTGCGATAAAATCGTGGTTTTATAAAAATACTGAACCCCACCGAAGTGGGGGTTTTGGGGCGGCGGGCGGAGCTGCTTGGAAGCTTCGCCCGCCGCCGCTGTATCTTCTCGGCGCCTCTATTTTAGCGCCGGGTACCGTCGGGGACTGCCGTCCCCCCGGACCTCTTGATCGCCGTCGAAGTACTGCAGCGGGGAAAAACAGGCGACGTCGGTTTTTGTGAACCGTCTAGGAAGTCGCCTGCCGCGAGCGGCGCGTCGCGGTCCCCCGCTCCTTGCGTCTTTTAAGCGCCGCCGTATCAGGAAATCGTCGGCTCCCAGCAACCGTCCCGGTTGACGCACCCTCCGGACAGGAGGATCTAAACAGTCTAGGCGCTCGAGCCGGGCACTCGAGTGCGCGCCATCTGGGCAGTGGGGGTAACAGGGACGCTGTCGCGGCCCATGTCTCGTGGCTCACGGCATAACCCCCGCCACGATCAATAAACGTATTATATACGATTTAAGAAATTTGTCAACGCCATAAAATATCGAGACCGGAACTCGATAAATTAAAAATTCAGTTTCAGTTTTGACGCTCCGGCTTGTTTTAAGATGTCGGATTCAAAAGTGTAAATAATTTCTTTTTTGGATTGATGTTTTTCTTCGGCCAGTTCAATCAAACGAGTCAAGAGTTCGTTGAAACTGACACCGCTTTGGCGCCAAAGATGATGATAGAGCGTGCCGGGCAAGGTATTAATCTCGTTCGCGTAAATTGCCTTCGTTTTCTTGTTATAAAGAAAGTCAACCCGAGCGATACCAGAACATCCGAAAAGTTTAAAAATTTGGACTGCCATATCCTGAATTTTTTTCGTAGTTCTCGCATCAATCGCTGCCGGAATATTAATGCTCTTAGTGGCGCGGCCGAGTTGAGCTCCGCCTTTTTTCAAGTACTTTTCTTCGTAAGAAAATAAATCGCCTTCGAAGCTTGAATCCTGAATTAAAGAGGGAATCGGATCGTCATTGCCAAGAACCGCGACCGTGAGATCCATAAGATCTAGAACCGCTTCTTCAACCAAAGCTCGAGTGTCATAGTGAAGTGCAACTTCAATGGCGAACTCGAGTTCCTTCAGCGTCTTTACTTTAGCCACACCGATTGAAGAGCCGAGCCGGGCCGGCTTTACAAAAAGCGGCCATTTTAAGCCCTTGATTCGCTTTAAAATCTGGGATTTATCCCTTTCCCATTCTTTTTTAGTAAAAAAAACAAATTTTGTGGTTGGGAATTTAGCTGCTTCATAAATCTGCTTGGTCAGGATTTTATCCATAGTCACGGCTGACGAGGTCACATCGCAGCCAACATAAGGAACATTGAAAATTTCAAAAAGTCCTTGAATCGTTCCATCCTCGCCATAAGAGCCGTGAAAAGCCGGAAAAGCAAGGTCGATTGCAATTTCTTTTTTACTAAACCCCTTTTTCTTGAAAGCCAGTTTGCCTAAAGATTTTTCAAGATCAAGAATAAAATCATTTAAACCGCGCGGCTCAATCTTACTACCGGCTTTTTGGAAAAATTCAAGTGAGCCAAGCCTTTCATCAATTAGCCAGCGACCTTGTTTATCTAGGTAAATCGGGAAAACTTGATGCCCTAGTTTTTTTAAGCCGGCAATAATTAATTCGCCAGTTAAAATCGAGACATCATGTTCTGGGCTGCGGCTGCCAAAAAATACTCCAATGTTCATTTATCTGTAATTATCTGGCCAGTCGTTCTGAAAAAGAACAACATCGCCAGCTTTTAAAATATTTGTAAGCGAAGAATAAGCTTCTTCAGTCGACTCAAACCACATTATATCATCAGGCTTAAATCCTTGTTCGGTAAGTCCTTGGGCAATAAATCGAGCCGCCTCGGTTCGAATTAAGATAACAAGATCGGCGACTTTGGCGAGAGCTTGACCGATTTCTTTGTGAACTGATTCAGTTCGTTCGCCCATTTCAACAAGGCCAGGCGTTACAAAAATCTTCCGTTCTTTTTTAAATCGGGCGAGCGCTTTAATTGCTTCTCTTGCGCCATCAGGATTGCCGTTATAACTATCATCAATTACGAGAATCCCGCTTTCATTTCGGATCGGATTTAGCCGATGGGGAACGGGCTTGATTTTAGCAATACCATTTTTTATTTCGGCTGGAGTTAGGCCCAGCTTGTGGGCCACTCCAACCGCCGCCACTACTGGGCCGAAGATATATTCACTTAAAAATGGGATTTTAAACGGCCCCATTTTTTTACCATGAGTCTCCAAACTAAAAGAAATACCTGCTCCATTAGCCAGAAATTTTTTATCAACGACTTTATGGCGGCAGAGAGGATTGTTAGTGGAGCTTATAAAGTGAACATTCCGGAGTTGGGTATGACGTTTATAGTTTTCGACAACCAGTTTATCATCGGCATTTAGAACAACGTCTCCTTGCGGGTCAGTCCCGTCGATTAACTCAAACTTGGTCGCAATCGTATTCTCAATACTGCCGAAGCGTTCAAGATGAGCTTCGTTAATGCCGGTTAAAATACTGATTTTCGGGTGGACCAGATCAGTCAATTTTTTAATATCGCCGCGCTCATAAGCGCCCATTTCAACAATAAAAACATCGGTTTCTTCGGTTAGATCGCTTAAAATCAGGCGGCCAATACCAACCGGCGTATTAATATTTTCCGGTGTTTTTAAAACTTTAAATTTTTCTTCGAGCACAGCGGCGAGCACTTCTTTCATGGTTGTTTTGCCGTAACTGCCGGTAATGCCGATGACTTTTAAATTTTTTAAAGTCCAGATTTTATGCTCCGCCTTTTTAATAATTTGGCTCTTCCCAAAATAATCAATCGGATAAGAAAGAATCCAAAGGCTAAGAAAAATAAAGTGGAAGTAAGATAGGAGAATAAAAAGAATGAGAAATATAAAAAGTGAGACTGGCCAAGGGAAAATCAGAAAAGCTAAAAGTCCGCTAGTTAAAGCTTGGAGAAAAAGCGAGCCAAAGGTTATTAATTTTAGCTTATCAGTCCAGATAATTGGTTGGCGCGGCCTAAAGCCTGGGAGCCAGATTTTCTCCGGAAATAAGCGCAGATAACGCTTAACATTATAATTCTCGAGCTGGAGAAAATAGATCTGATTTTTAATTGCTCTAAGCGGGTTCATTTAAAAACTCTTTTAAAACCTGGATGAATCTATCCGGCTTATCAATAAAACTGTAATGCCCCGCGCCTTTAATAATCTCGAGTTTGGCGTGGGGAATTTCTTTAGCCATTAACTCGCCGTCTTTAAACGGCGTTTCTTGGTCTTTATCGCCCCAAATAATCACTGTTTTTTGTTTAATCTCTGGGAGAAACGGGGTCAAGTCTTCGTTAATGGTTTTTAGAAAAGTTTCTTTCATTTTGCCAGCCACCAGATAATCTTCAGCGCCGATCCGGCGGTAGATTTTTTCTCGCAGGGGCTGGAGAGGCGGCAATTTAAAAATCGGCTTTACAATTTTAGCTCCAGCCCTGGAGAACCCGCGTTTTACCGATAGTCTTCTAATGCCAGCGCTGTTGGCTAAAAATAATTTTTGAATCAAATCGGGCCTCGTGGCCGCAAGCTTGATTGCCACTCGGCCGCCAAAAGAATGCCCGACCAAGCAAGCATTTTTTAATTTTAGCGTTTCAATAAATTGAGCAATAGTTTCGGCGTAATCAGCCAGAGTAAAAGTTTTGGGCGGCATTTCTGATTTACCGAACCCCGGGAGATCAAGAGCATAAATTTTTATTTTCTCCGAAACCAGAGAATTAATAATTGGAAGCCAGACTTTAGCTTCGCTTCGCCAGCCGTGAAGGAAAACAAACGACGTTTCAGCTTTCGGATTTTCTAAAACGTAGTAATTAATAAGTAACTTATTTAAAACAATCTGTTTTTCTTCGAGCGGAGTCATTAAACTCCTCTAGAGTATAAACCCAGATGGTCTAAAAAGCAGAAGCGCGGGTCGCGCTTCTGCGCGCCCGCGCCGGGGGGTGGCTAGCTCGCCACCCGTTTGTAGAGCCAGAACGGCATGAGCTTGAGGACGCGCTCGCGCCTATTCCAGGTCTTCTCGGACCGCGTCCGTTGCTGGGTTGAATCAGCAGAGAACCAGCCGTTCCACGGATACAACTCGATCTCCGGACATGGCCTGACGTGGATTCCGCCACCAGCTTCGCGGACAGCCTTGCGAAGGTCGCGCCAGGCGCGCCAGAGATGCGGTGCGGCAGCCGCCACCCAGAGCTCGGTGAGGCCACGCTGCTTTGCCCAGCCGACAGCACCCCTTGCGATCCGGAGAGTTGTCGGCGGCTCACCGGGTTTCTCGTCGGCGTACGTCACCTCGACACCACTTTCTATATGGATATCGAGCTGGGTGTAGATCGGAGCCTTGAGACCCCACGCTTCCCCCGTGGCGATCTGGCCGATCAGCTGGTTTGAGCGGATGGAACTCGGAGCGCCGAAGGCAAACGCGACAATGCCTACAGTCCCCAAAACAGTTCACCTCCTCGGGTGACATTCGGTTGTGGAGTACTACGCGCCTAAAGGCACATTTTCAGAATGCGATGAATTCTTGGGTTAGTCAATGCCCTTCGACAAGCTCAGGACGAGTGTGGGCGATGCAGGACTCGAACCTGCGGCCTACGCGGTGTAAACGCGTCGCTCTAGCCAACTGAGCTAATCGCCCCAAGGGTGCGCCCGCTAGGACTTGAACCTAGAACCGGTCGTGTATAAGACGACTGCTCTGCCATTGAGCTACAGGCGCATCGCCCTTAGCATACTAAATACTAAATACTAGATACAAGATACTGCTTAAACCCTTACGGGTTTAAGCTTGAACGGCTTAACAATGGCGTAAAATTCTTCTTGTTCAAGCACTTCTTTTTCCATTAAAGCCTTGGCTACGGCTTTTAGAGCGTCGCGGTTTGAGGAAATAATTTTTTTGGCTTTTTCATAAGCTCGGCCAATGAATTTTTTCACTTCCTCGTCAATTTGCGTCGCTACCTTTTCTGAATAATTTTTCTCAGTGGTTATTTCCCGGCCGAGAAATACGAGCTCTTCAGTTTTGCCAAAAGTTTGAGGTCCAAGTTTTTCGCTCATGCCGTAACGAGTAACAAGCTGTCGTGCCAGGCGCGAGGCTTGTTTCAGGTCATTTGAAGCGCCGGTAGTTATATCTTTAAAAATGATTTCTTCAGAACTGTAGCCACCGAGCATAACCGCGAGATCGGCCAGGAATTGAGCCCGGCTTTTCAGCCGTCGATCTTCAAGCGGGAGGTTTAAAGTGTAGCCGCCAGCTTGGCCCCGAGCCACAATCGAAACCTTGCTTACTGGATCGGCGTCTTTCAAGCCGGCTGAAACCAGGGCATGGCCAGCCTCGTGATAAGCTGTGATTTCTCTTTCTTTTTCTGAAACCAAACGGCTTTTGCGGGCCGGCCCCAAGATTACTTTTTCAATTGATTCATAAATTTGGGCCTGGCCAATTGCTTTCTGGCCTTCTTGAACAGCCAAGATGGCTGCCTCATTAATAAGGTTCGCGAGATCAGCGCCGGAAAAACCAGGAGTGCGGGAAGCCACTTTAGCTAAGTCTAGATCAGGCGCGAGCGGCTTACCCTTACTGTGGATCTTCATAATTGCTTCCCGTTCTTTAATGTCCGGCAAGTCGAGGATCACTCGGCGGTCAAACCGACCGGGCCGAAGCAGGGCTGGGTCAAGCACATCCGGCCGATTAGTGGCTGCGAGGATGATGACCCGGGTGCCCTGATCAAAGCCGTCCATCTCAACCAAAATCTGATTTAGGGTTTGCTCTCTCTCGTCATGGCCGCCGCCAAGACCAGCGCCGCGCTCCCGGCCCACCGCATCAATCTCATCAATAAACAAAATACTCGGGGCGGCGCGTTTGGCAGTGTTGAAAGCGTCGCGAGTACGGCTTGCGCCAACACCGACAAACATCTCAACAAACTCTGAAGCGGAAAGATGGAAGAAGGGAACGCCGGCCTCACCAGCGACAGCCCGGGCAAGCAATGTTTTCCCTGTTCCCGGCGGGCCCATTAAAAGCACGCCCCTCGGGATCCTCGCGCCGATATCCTGATACTTTTTCGGATCCTTTAGAAAATCAACAATCTCTTCAAGTTCTTTTTTGGCCTCCTTTAAACCGGCGACATCGGCGAAAGTGATGCGTTCTTTAAAATTGGTAAAAAGATGGATGTTGGCCCGGCCGAAAGTGAAAGCCTGGTTCACGCCAGTGCGGGCTTGACGGAAAATAAACCAAAACATGGCGCCGATCAAAAGAAGCGGCAGAAGGGTCGGGATAAGAATGCTGAGCCAAAAATTCAGGCCCGACTGTTCCTTAATCTCAAGCGGCAGAGCGGTGAGGGCCTCGGTGGGCACGCCGTAATTAGTGAGAGTTTCGCTTAGGCTGGTTTCAGCCTCTTTTTTAGCGGCTAAAACCTCGCCGTTTTTAAGCTCGATTTTTAGATCGTTGCCATTAACCGTGATTTTTGAAACCTCACCCGCATTTATTTTTTGGGCCAGAGTGGCAAGATCAATTACCGGAGGCTTCGGTCCTTGTTCAAAAAGAAGCGTTAGGGTTAACGCGATAAGAATGATGAAAAAAGTTGTTCGCCAGAAGCGCTGATTATTCCACTTCGCCGGTTTTAGCGGCTTCCGGCTCGTTGGCTTTGGGTTCATCTTGTTTTGCTGGTTTTGTTTTTAACTTTAAGACTATTCTTTTATCAGCTGGTTTAATTGATTCAATGACAAAGTCGTGACTCGAGCCCGGCACCAGACTTTTATTTAGCTCTTCTACTGAACCAAATTCCGAAACATGAATCAAGCCGGCGATATCAGGGTCAAGTTTTATGAGCGCCCCGAAAGGATTTAATTTATAAATCGTACCCTTGACCGTTTCGCCCTCTTTAAATTTTTCACCAACCTTATCCCAGGGGTTTTCCTCGAGCGCTTTGCGCGAGAGCGAGACCCGGCCGTCTTTAATTTCAATAATTTGAGCCTTGACCATATCGCCGACCGCCACTACTTCTTTCGGATGATCAACCAAGTTATGGGAGAGCTCAGAGATATGAATTAGGCCCTCAATTTCCGGGTGGTCGACAAAGCGGATAAAAGCGCCGAAGTTAGCCACGCCCGAGACCACCCCCGTAACCACATCGCCCGCGTTGTATTTCGTAAGCAGTTCTTTAACGTTTTCAGCTACAATTTCACGCTCCGAAATAATCAGCTTATTATTCCTCGGATTCACATTAATAATTTTTACAGCCAATTCCTGGTCAACGAATTTCTTCAATTCTTCAAGGATGCGATTTCGATTGCCTTCGGCGCCCTCCGGATAGTGTTCGTTCGAAAGCTGGGAAGCGGGCAAAAAGGCCTGGAGACCGGCGATTAGAGCAAGGAGGCCGCCGGTATTAGCGCCGGTGATTTTCGCCTGGATCGCTTCACCGCGCTCTTTTAATTCCTTCACCTCCTGCCAGGCTCGCTGTTTATCAGCTTGGGCAAGCGACAACTCAATAGATCCTTTTTCGTTTTCAGGCGTGACCACCTTGGCCGTCACCGAATCGCCGGGATTCATTTTCTTTAAAATTTCCCGAGCATTACTAAATTCAATTCCATAAAGAATTCCGGTGCCGGCCTGGGAGATTTCGAAGAAAGCAGCTCGGCCGTTATTCTCAATTAAGGTCGCCTCGATCAAATCACCGGATTTTAAAATCGGCATTAAGCCCGGCTCGGTTTTTAAAAGCTGGAGTTCGGGTGCGTTATTCTTTTTAACTAAATTTAAGGCCATTTGGACTCGACCATTATGGGCTAACTCGGTTTGAAAATCAATCCCGAGGGGGGGTAAACCCCCACACCAAAAATTGGCATGAGAGCAGGTTTAATCGTTGAAAAATGGTTGGTGTGGGGGTAAAATTAACTTGATGGTAATTACTTTAATCTCTGGAGGCGGTGTTAAGTGTCAGGTTGGAGATTTTAGCCTAACGGTTGATCCGCAAAGAACTAAGGCGGGGAATTTGACCCTTCGCACCGAAACCAAACTGCCGATTGAATCGTTTCCCGGAGCCGAGATTATTCAGGGTCCAGGGGAATATGAAATTTCGGGTGCTAAAATCAGGGGTGTGCTTCTCACCGAAGAGACAAATAGCACTTATTTTAGGACGCTTTACGAGGTGGAACTTGATGGTATCCGGGCGGCCTTTATGAATAATCTTAACGCTTTGCCGAGCTCAGAGACCCTCGATCGTTTAGGCGAAATCGATATTCTATTTCTTTCAGTAAATCAAGCGAAAATTAAAACTAAAGAAGCGGTAGTTTTAATCAAGCAGATTGATCCAAAGGTCATTATTCCAATTGATGAAAAGCTGATGAAGGGTTTAGCTGAAGAGCTGGGGCAAAAAGTGAAAGCCGAAGAAAAACTAGTGGTTAAACGTAGGGATTTCTTAAAAGAAGAATCTTCGGGAAAACTCGTATGGCTGAGCCAAAAATAGAAAAAAGAGAAATAACTTCCGAACTTCGCGAGTCCTACTTGGATTACGCGATGTCAGTTATTGTCGGCCGGGCCCTGCCTGATGTTCGAGACGGCTTAAAGCCGGTTCACCGCCGAATTTTGTGGTCAATGCAGGAACTGGGCTTGACCCCAGGAGCCAAGTTTATGAAATGCGCCCGGATTGTGGGAGAAGCCTTGGGGAAATACCATCCCCATGGCGACATGGCAGTTTACGATGCCTTGGTCAGAATGGCTCAGCCATTTTCCCTCCGTTATCCCCTGATCGCGAGTCAAGGAAATTTCGGCAGTATTGATGGTGATTCAGCCGCGGCCCAGCGTTATACCGAGGCCAAACTTTCGCGGATCGCCGAGGCCCTGCTTTTAGATATTGATAAAGAAACTGTTGATTTTGTCCCGAACTACAGCGGTGATCGCAAAGAGCCGACGGTGCTCCCGGCTAAAGCGCCGAACCTTTTAATCAATGGCGCCGACGGCATTGCGGTTGGTATGGCCACTAAAATCCCGCCTCACAACTTAGGTGAAGTGGTTCTAGCCGCGGCTCACTTAATTGATAACCCCCGGGCCACTTCGCCGGAACTAATGGAGTTTATTAAGGGTCCGGACTTCCCAACCGGTGGCATGATTTATGACCGGAAAAATATCATCGAGGCTTATTCAACTGGTCGCGGCAGTATCTCGACTAGGGGCACAGCTGAGATTGAAGAGCAAAGAATCGTGATTACCGAAATCCCCTATCAGGTCAACCGGTCCGAGTTAATGATAAAAATCGCTGAGCTGGTTCAAGCGAAAAAGATTGAAGGCGTGCGAGGTATCCGGGATGAGCTTGATAAAGAAGGACTCCGGATTGTGATTGAGCTAAAAAACGAGGCTGTGCCTCAGAAAATTTTAAACCAGCTTTTTAAATATACTGATCTGCAAAAAGATTTTCACTTAAATATGGTGGCTTTGGCCGAGGGGCTTCAGCCCCAGACTATGTCGGTTAGAGATGTTCTCACCGGTTTTGTTGAGCACCGAAAGCAAGTTGTTACCCGCCGCAGCCAGTTCGAGCTAAAAAGGGCCCAAGAACGAGCCCATATTTTAGAAGGTCTAGCCAAGGCCCTTGATGCGATCGATAAGGTGATTAATACGATTAAAAAATCAGCTGACAGGTCCTCGGCTCATGCGAATTTAGTAAAACAATTTAAACTGAGCGACCGTCAGGCTGAGGCGATTTTAGATATGCGGCTTGCGACCCTCGCAGCCCTCGAGCGGAAAAAAATTGAAGACGAGCTAAAAGAGAAAAAGAAATTAATTAAAGACTTAACGCTGCTTCTCGCAAGTCCGGCGAAGATCCTCGGCGTGATTAAAGACGAACTACTTGAGTTAAAAGAACAGTTCGGCGATCTGCGGCGAACCAAAGTGGTATCTCGTGGGCTCCAGGAATTTCGAGCCGAGGACATGGTGGCCCAAGAAGAGGCGATTATCACTATGTCATCTGACGGTTATATCAAACGTTTGCCGCCGGCGAGTTTCAAGCTTCAGCGTCGCGGCGGCAAAGGCCTGAAGGGCGGCACTTTAAATGAGGCTGATGTTTTAGCCCACTTTATCGGCACGAGGACCCATGATGACATACTATTCTTCACTGACAAGGGCCGGGTTTTTCAAACTAAGGTCTATGAGATTCCAGCCGGAACCCGGATCGGCAAGGGCCGGGCCATTCATAACTTTCTAGAGATTCCAGCGAACGAAAAAGTAACTACTGTTTTGAGCTATGGCGAAGAAGATAAGGGAAAATACCTAGTGCTTGCGACTGCGAAGGGATTAGTTAAAAAAGTAGGGCTTGATAAGTTGGCTAATGTGAGAAGGAGCGGCTTAATTGTTTTAAAACTTAACCCTGGCGACACTTTGGCCTGGGCAAAACTGGCCGGTAAAGGCGAAGAAGTGATGATCACGACCGCTCTTGGCCGGGCTATCCGCTTTAAGGTTAGTGAAATTCGGGAAATGGGAAGGACCGCGGCTGGGGTTCGGGGTATTAATCTAAAAAAAGATGACAAAGTCAGCTCTTTTGAAGTAATCGATCCGAAAAAGGCGATGGACCTCCTTGTGGTCATGGCCCACGGCTACGCCAAACGAACTCCGCTTAAAAGTTATAAACTTCAGCGCCGGGGCGGCATGGGGATTTTAACTGCTAAAGTGACAAAAAAGACCGGAAACGTTGTTTCCTCCCGTGTTATAATTGAAGAAACTGAACTTCTGGCTGTTTCGGCCAAAGGTCAGATTTTAAGAACTGATGTGAAAAGCATACGCAAGGCCGGTCGAGCCACTCAAGGCGTCCGAATTATGAAGCTCGCGGCCGGCGATGAAATTGCGGGTGCTGTCTGCCTTTGATGCCCCAGCTTAACCGAAAACAAATTATTATTCTCGGCGCTATCGGCCTTGCGGTTATTATTGTTCTTTTAATTCTGATTGGGATTCTGCCTGGTCGCCGGAGTGGAAGCGAAGTCTCGCTCGAACTCTGGGGCATAGATGATAAAGATGCCTGGAAATCTGTTATTAATAATTTTGAGCAGCTTTATCCCGAGGTCAGCGTTAACTATACCGAGGTTACCCCCGGTTCTTATGAGGAGGAGCTTTTAAATGCTTTGGCGGCCGGTCGAGGCCCAGATGTTTTTATGTTTAAAAGTACCTGGCTTCTAAAGCATCGAAATAAAATTTACCCAGCCCAAACTAGTAAAATTAGCCCCGAGACAGTTTCAAGCCTCTTTCCCCAAGTAGTAGAGGACGATTTTATTGCTGATAATCGCGTTTACGCCCTACCCCTCTCGGTTGATACTTTGGCTATTGTTTACAACCGGGATATTTTTGATGGTCGGGGTCTAGCCCTTCCGCCCAAGACCTGGAGTGAATTTGAGGCTGCTGTTTCGAAGCTCCGGACTTTCACCGGTGGTAATTTAATTTCTTCTGGCGCTTCGCTTGGCGCAAGTTCAGGCACTGTTCCGAATGCACCAGATATTTTAAGCCTCCTCTTATTAGAGCGAGACATCTTAACAATTGACGTTGACTCGGATCGAGTTGATTTAACAAGTCAAACTGCGGAAGAGGCATTACGTTTCTATCTTAAATTTGCTGACCCCGAGTCCTCTGTTTACGCCTGGAATAATAGTTTCGGTAATTCGATCGAGGCTTTAGCGAGTGAAAAAACAGCCATGGTTTTTGCCTATAGTGATGAAATTCCGGAAATCAGGGAGCGCAATCCTCAAATCGATTTAGGTATTAGTGCGGCGCCGCAATTCAATCTTTCGAATTCGGTTAACTACGCTAAATATTGGGGGTTAGCAGTTTCGGCTACTTCGGTTCAGACTACGAGGGAGGCAGCTTGGGATTTTGTAATTTTTGCCACTACCGATGGCGCGAGCGCCACAAGTTACGCGAGCACCACCCGGCGTCCGCCAGCCCTGCGCTTTCTAATTAATCAAATTTCAGGTGATTCAGAACTGGGGGTTTTCGCGGCTCAGGCCTTGACGGCTAAGAGCTGGCGTCAGCCTGACGAAGGTTTAGTTAGGATAATATTTGATAAGATGATAAGGGATGCTTCGAGCGGCGAGCTCGAACTGGGGCTGGCGCTCGAACGGGCCGAGGTTGAGATAAACGCCCTGCTTAGAAAATGATTCATTCTCTAAAAATGGATTCGATATACTCACCACAAGTAGTCCAGGCAGCTGGGCTTGTGCCTTGCGAAGGCACTGAATGCACTGGTGATGATCTGCTTCAGCTCGGAGCTAATATTTTTGGTTTTATGATTGACGCCGCTTTTATCTTGGCCGTTCTTTTTATAATGATCGGCGGCGTCATGATGCTTTTGGGCGGGGCTTCGCCAAATCTATTGGCTCGGGGTAAAAAAACCATTACCGCGGCCGTGGTCGGTCTTGCGATCGTCTTAGTCGCTTGGGTTTTAGTGAATACTCTTATCACTGCTTTTACTGACTGCACTGGTGAATGGTGGCAGTTTGATAACCTCGAATGCGGCTAAATTATGTTAAAATTTAAGCAATGCTTGGTTTGGTCTGGGGCATAAGGTCTGTCTTGGCCGAGAATGGCGGTGGTACTGGCGGAGGTCAGGGTGGTGGTACTGGTGGAGAAAAAATAAAACTCGAGAATCCGCTTGAGGTCGGCAGCGTTGAAGAGGTTCTTGATACGATCGCCGGTTTTCTCTTTACTATTTCAATTCCCCTTTTAACCGTAATGATTTTGCTCGGCGGCTTTTTTATCCTAACCGCGGCCGGTAATCCCCAAAGGCTGCAAAAAGGAAAACAAATTATTGTCTGGGGAATAATTGGTTTTGTTATTATCCTTTTGGCCGGCGGAGTAAGCACGTTGGTTTCAAATATTCTAGGCAGTGATGAAAGTGGGGGATCGTCCTTCTGCTACGAAGAATGCCTTGAGGAGGGCAATACTCCTTCGGAATGTAGAGGACTGCCGTCTTGTTAACTTCCGGGGGTGACTTTTTACGAAAAACGTGTTAGTCTTAAAGAAATAAAAGGTCGGAGCTTAAAAAGACAGATGTGGAGAATTAAATATCACCTTTCGAAATTAGCTGTTTTGCCCGCTGTGGCGCTGGCCGCGACCGATTTTGAAGAACCTCCGGCTCCAGTCACTGGACCAAGTGACATTGTAGATATAATCGAAACCGTGGCTGGGTGGATGTTCGGCATTCTTATTGCCTTGGCCGTCGTTTTCCTTCTCTACGCCGCATTCCTTTACCTAATGTCAGCTGGCGATCAGACTAAAACTGCCAAAGCTAAAAACGTCCTGATTTATGCCATTTGGGCTTTAGTGATTGCGGTTCTAGCCGGTGGCGTGGCGGTCTTTGTTAAAGACTTCCTCCTCAAGCAGCCCCGCTCTTAAAGCGCAGCGATTCTAAATAAAAAAACGTGAAGGGCCTTGTCTTGCGACAAGGCCCTTTGCGTCTCACCCCCCTTCTTCTTTACTGCGGACAAGTTCTGCCCTCGGCGCCCATGGTGTTCGCCAAGGTGCCGGGTGGGTAGATCCAGAGCTTGACCGTTTCGCCAGCTGGGCCGGCGAACCGGAGCTGGCCTCTCACGACTCCCAACCAGTCGTTGATGGAGCATCGAGCTCCACCAGCGAGCCTGACCAGGGTCTGGTCTGGGCCCTGGAGAGCGAAGTCCCAGTTGTATGGAACGTTCTCCCCGATCGAGACCGGTCGGCTCCACTGGTCGAAGCCGCGGAGCTCGACCGTGGCTTTCAGCTCGCCCTCGGTTTCTTCCGCCGCTTCGGCTCGCGTCCCCTTGGGGAGCTTGTCAGCGTACATCGCGAGGCCGATCGCGGCGGGGATGAGGGCAAGAACGACCACCCACTTCCACGCCTTCTTCGGCACGGACCCGAGTGTCGTCTCGGGCCTCTTCTCGGTATCAGCCGCCATCAGATCCACCTCCTCCACCACGGTCTCCTCATCGGTCGGCCACCGCGGCCACCCAAGACGCTACCAACGATACCGGTGATCATATCCCTCGTTTCCGGAGACACGTTCAACCGGTTCTCGCTGATGGTCTGGATGATCTTCTTGCGCTCTGTCTGGATGATGCGCATGGCCTCTTCGTTCGAGAAGCCACGCGCATTGAGGGCGGCCACCCTAGCTGCGATGTGTTCGAGCTCGATGGTCTCGGCCGCTCGCTCCCGTTCCTCGATGGCCGCCTTCTCGGCGGCCTCGGCGAGTGCCCCCAGGACTTTCATCTCACCGACGTTCACTCGGTTGATGACGACCCCGAGAGCAACGCTCGCGAGCGTCCCGTTTCCGGCCCTCATCAGAGCGATTTCGGCCGGATCGAGTGGCGTCAGGACATCTCGTCCCGACAGAGTGTTGATCACGATCTGGAGCGCCTCGCCTCTAGCCCGGAGCGCCTCTTCCCAGTTCTGTGGGCCGTAGGCTCGGGTGATAGCCCACTCACGGATCGCCTCGCCGACGGCATCGGTGAGGATGTTATTGACCCCACTCTCACCGCCAGAGTTCAAGTAGGCGATGAGGTTACTCGGCGTGTAGGTCACCGAGACCGGCACGCTGAGCTCGGCGAGGTCTGGGGTTCGAACATCCTCAGGCGCGAGGTCCAAGTTCTTCCGGACCACGTTCACGAGGATGACCCCGTACACCCAGGGGAAGAACGGCAGGAATCGCCACCCTTCCTCAAGGACGATGTTCTGCCTTCGACCGAGGAACGTCAGCGCTCCTCGATGCGGCGGGTCGGCTGGGATTTTCTTCAGCCCCTGAAGGACGTAGAGTCCGGTCAGGAGCAGAAGGGTCGAGATCCCGAACCAGAGGTTCCGACTCCAAGCCCCGGCATTCAGGGCGAGGAGAACGATGATTGCTCCGGTAACCGTGTTAACCATCCCTCTTCTCGTCACTTCAGTCACCTCTACTTTCCGTATATTGGGAGGTTGTTTTATGTTCAGGTACTGCTGCTTTTCGGGTCTCCCTTGTCCCCGAAAATACCCCTTATCTATACACTATTTTTCCTCGTTTGTCAATGAGCTTATAAATTGTATACTAGATACTGTTTTATAGCCCCCGTGGCGGAACTGGTAGACGCGCATGGTTTAGGACCATGTCTCGAAAGAGGTAGGGGTTCAAATCCTCTCGGGGGCACATCAAAAATCTGAGTGGGAGTTTTCCCGATTTGTCTCCGATGAAATTGGAGTTACAAATCGCAATCCGCCGAAGTTCGCCAGGGGCGAACGAAGGCGGACGAGTCTCTCCCTGCCTCGAAGTAAAATTAACGAGCCCCGTCCTCGTTAATAAAAAACAAGAAGCCCTGTCCGGGAAGGGCTTCTTGCCGCCCGGGCAGGGCTAGGGTTCAATCACAAGCGAAGGTTGGACGTTCGTCATTTACCCCCTCGTATAGGTAGTAACATGCCATCACCAGTGCATTCGTAGCTGGATTTAGCTTGAGGATCCCGAACCCGTAGGGGAGCTTGCGCTCTTCGAATCCGCCAGTACCGCTCGTGCCGGGTGACAGAGCAAGGACCGATCCCCGCTCTTCTACTACGGGTTCATTGGTATGGCCCCAAAGGAAGATCAGGGGCAGGCCGTTTTCCTCAGCGTACTCGGCAGCGCACTTCCCGATCTCAGGGTTGTGCACCATGAGGATATCGGGTTGATCGGTTGCCACCTGTTCCTTGATGGTTTGGCAGGCCGTAACGTAGGCTTCCGGATCGGCGGAGTTTGCGCTCGTCATCGCAGCCGGGTCGCTCGCGCCGAGGATGCTCACCCCAGTGATCTCGATCGTCTCGTTGTCGAGAAATGTCACGTTGGGGTCGCCCTCCATCACTTCGATAGCCTTTGTGCTCTCGTGATTCCCAGCCACGATAAGGTGCGGCTGACTAAGGTCGGCCAGTCGCTCCCTTAGTTCGTTCGCCTCGAACGGGGTACCCCAACTCGTGAAGTCGCCAAGATCGAGTATCGCATCAACCTCGAGGTCTCGAGCGAAGTCTCGAGTCATAGCTACTCCGGTCGGGTTGTCGTGCAGGTCAGAGACGATCAGGAAATCAATCGTCTCTTCGGGGATCGTTGGTCTGACCGTGGTAGAGAGCGGGCCTTCGAAGTGCCGCAGTCTACTGGCGAGGTTGAGATTAATCTCCCCGTTTTCCCAGGCCCTCGCGAACTTCAGGAATGAGGCTAACGCCTCTTCCGGATTCTTAAACAACGGCCCCGTATACCGGGAGTCGTTCAGTCCCGGCTTGAAAGTGCCAGCACTAACGAGTCCCAGGACCACGGCTAGAATTACTGGGGCAGCGCCGAGGCTCGCCATCCGGAAGAGCGGTGGTCTCTTCTTCGATGGGTCGAAGATCGTCGTTGGGGGAATACTTTCGCTGAACACCCAGACGACGAGGATGATACCAGCGAGGAGGAGGTGGTTGAGGTTCGCCCAGAACCACCGGATAAGACCACTCTTCACTTCTTCCGCGGATGGCAGTTCCTTGGTGTCCCCGTCAGGGACGAACCCAACCTCAATGTTGTATGGCGCTCGGTGCGCCTGCCAAGAGGCTTCGCCTCCTGGCCCGAGGTTCGGGAAGATTCTTCCACCATTCCATTCTGGGTCGACCGTAACCGAGAGCTCGCCTCCAGAAGGAAGCGGAACTTTTACCGGCCTAGTCAGATCCCAGACGAGAGATGCGAAGATCAGGACGAGAACCAGTCGTGCCAAGCGCTGCATCTAAATCAGCCTCCTAATTGTCGGGGTACATCATTGCCAGGCGGCAATAAACTTAAATTAGCACATTCTTTACAATTCTTAAAAATCAAGCTAAGATTCATTGGTGATTAAAACTAAAGTTAAAGAAAAAATTATTAAAGAGCATCAAGCTCACGAAAAAGATACGGGTTCGGCTCAGGTTCAAATTGCCGTCACGAGCAAGGAAATTGACGAGCTGACTCATCACCTAAAACGTCATCCGAAAGACAAGCATTCTCGCCGAGGCTTACTCGCCATGGTTAACAAAAGGCGGAAACTGCTTGCTTATCTTTCTGAAAACTCGCCCCGAAGCTACACCAACTTGGTGAAGAAACTCGGGCTTAAAAAATAATGGCCATTATTCCTAATCAGGATCAGCGCGTCGGCGTTTTTATTGATATTCAAAATCTTTACCACTCAGCCAAAAACCTTTACGGCGGCCGGGTGAATTACGGCGAGCTTTTAAAGCAACTAGTCCAGGGCCGGCATCTAGTCCGAGCTTTGGCTTATGTGGTCAAATCTGATCCGGCTACTGGCGAGGAAACTTTTTTCGAGGCCTTAGGCAAGGCCGGAATCGAGCTCCGGAGTAAAGATATTCAAATTTTCCCAAGCGGGGTTAAAAAGGCTGATTGGGACGTAGGCATTGCGGTTGATGCTATTCGGATGGCCGGCCTTTTCGATATCATAATTCTCGTCTCCGGCGATGGCGATTTCCTACCGCTTGTGAATTACCTTCAGTGGGGCTTGGGACGCGGGGTTGAGGTGGCCGCTTTTGGTAAAACCACCTCGAGTCGGCTCAGAGAAGCGGCGGATAGTTTTATGGACCTTGATACTCTGCCGCGGATAGTTTTTAAATCAGTTAAAGCATCGAGTAAGAGGGTTTAATGGACTTAGAAAGAAAGAAATTTGTTAAAAATATTGGCGGTCGCGATCTAATTTTGGAAGTTTCGCGTTTGGCCGAGCAGACCAATGCCTCGGTGCTTGGCACTTACGGCGGGACCATGGTCCTCGTAACCGTAGTGATGGGCGATGAGGACAGCGGCCTTGATTATCTTCCCTTAACGGTTGATTACGAAGAGCGATTTTACGCGGCCGGAAAAATTTTAGGCAGCCGCTTTATCCGGCGCGAAGGCCGGCCCTCGGACGAGGCGATTCTTTCCGGCCGCTTAATTGACCGAACCCTAAGGCCGCTTTTTGATGAACGCATTAGACGGGCGATTCAAATAGTAATTACAGTTCTTTCTTATGACGAGGAAAATGATCCGGATTTTGTGGCTCTCGTCACTGCCTCAACCGCGCTTTCAATTTCTGACATTCCTTGGAATGGGCCGGTAGCCGGGGTTTCGATTGGCGAGGTCAACGGCAAACTTGAACTTAATCCGGTTTTAAGTCTGCTCCACGATAAAGAAAACAAAGTTGGTTTTGAATCTTTTTTTGCCGGGAAAGAGGGCGTGATTAATATGATCGAGCTTGGCGGCGATGAAGTCTCGGAAGCCAATGCTCTAAAGGCAGCCGAAACTGCCTCCGGGGTCATCAAAGAATTAATTGATTTTCAAAATGAAATTGTCGCCCAAATCGGTAAACCAAAAAGTGAATTAAGGCTCGCCGAGCCAAGTCGGGAATTTAGCGCCGCAGTTAAAAAATTCCTGGAAGGCAAGCTTGAAGAAACGCTTTATATTGAAGCTAAAGTTGACCGGATCGGTCGCCTGGGCGAGCTAAAAGAATCGCTTAAAGAGCATTTGGCGCTTGAGGGTTTTTCAGCTGACGAGTTAAAAATGCTTGATCAGATTTTTGATAATGAGACTGATGAGGTGATGAGCCAGAACGTTTTAGAAAACGAGAGGCGACCTGATGGCCGAAAACTTGATGAAATTCGGGAGCTTTACAGCGAGGTAAAACTTTTGCCTCGGGCTCACGGTTCAGCCCTTTTTGTCCGGGGCACAACCCAGGCTTTGGCGGCCGTCACTCTTGGTCCGCCGCGGGCCGAGCAACTAATTGAAACGATCGAGTACTCGGGTAAGAAACGATTTATGCTCCATTATAATTTCCCGCCTTTTTCAGTTGGCGAGGCGCGGTCTTCTCGCGGTCCAGGCCGGCGGGAAATTGGTCACGGCGCTTTGGCTGAAAAAGCGATCCGGCCGGTGATCCCGATCGCAGAAAACTTTCCCTATACCATTCGGGTAGTTTCTGACATTCTTTCTTCGAATGGCTCAACTTCAATGGCCACTGTTTCAGCGGCGAGCCTCTCTCTTATGGATGCGGGCGTGCCGATTAAAGCCGCCGTGGCTGGCATTTCGATCGGCTTAGTGATGGCTCCGGACGGCCGCTATAAACTTTTAACTGATATCCAGGGACCAGAAGATCATTATGGTGATATGGATTTTAAAGTGGCCGGCACCCGGAAGGGTTTAAACGCCATTCAGATGGATGTGAAAGTCGAAGGCGTCACTATCGAGATTTTGAGAAAAGCTCTCGAGAGAGCGAAAATTGCACGCCATCAAATCCTTGATTTTACCGATAGGGTAATCAGCGAGCCTAGAGCTGAACTTTCGCCTTTGGCGCCGAAAATTTTGACATTCTTAATTGACCCGAGTCATATCGGCGAAGTAATCGGCCCAGGCGGTAAAGTAATCAATGCTATTATTGAGCGGACTGGCGCCATTTCCATTGATATTGATGACGATGGTCAGGTTTTTATCACAGCTGATAAGCCGGGCTCGGCCGAACAGGCGGCCGCCGAGATAAAGGCCATTGTTAAGGTATTCGAAGTCGGCGAAGTGGTCGAGGGCGAGGTGGTTAAGCTCCTCGACTTCGGCGCTATTGTTGAGCTCGGCGGCGGTCGCTCTGGTCTACTTCACGTCTCGGAGTTAAAAGAGGGATTTACCAAAAATGTTGAAGATGTGGTGAAGCTAGGGGATCGGGTGAAGGTTAAGGTAATCAAAACCGAAAACGGCAAAATTTCCTTGTCGCTGCGCCAGGCCGAGGGCGGGGCGACCCCTTCTCCTCAAGAACGCTCTCCGCTCGGATAAATAAAGCTTCAGTCGGCCAGAGATCAGGTTTTCAATATTCAGGTTTCGGATGTGCTATTATAAAAGAAATACATGAACGGCGCTCCAGGGCCAGCTCCATTTCCCTCCGAACCTATGGGTCCCGAGAACCAGAGGCCGCCTGGCGGCAGTCCACCGCCTGGCGGTAATCCTCCTGTTCCGCCACCGCCTCCACCGCCGTCTCGGCCTTCATTCTCGCCGCCAGCACCTGGTTCATCTTCGCCAACTTCGCCTCCAGCGAGATCAATCCCGCCACCCCCACCTCCTACAGCTCAGGTTGATTTAAGAACTATGGCGAGCGATACGAGTTCGCTTAAGCAAACCGGCGGCTTGGGCCCAGAACCAAAAACTTTCCGTCCTAGTGATTTTATAACTGAACCAGCCATGCCGGCCGGGGTAGTGGTCGGCGCTAAGAGTCCTAAAAAATTAGCAGCAGTTATTGCTGGGGTTGTGGCCTTTTTAGCCCTCGCCGGAGGAGTGACCTATTTTTTCCTTTTACCGCTCTTTACGGGCGAGGAAGAAGTTGAGGCGCCGGTCGTAACTCCGCCGCCAGCCGAAATGCCTGGGCCAGCCCTAGTTCACCAGAGTTACTTCAGTGAGGCGCCAGATGCAACTGAAGCAGTCGGGGTAAGTGCCCTGACCCAGGCCGAGCTCACGGCTGTGCTCGAAGCCTCAGCCGCGACTCAAACATCGGGCACGATCAAGGAGGTGGCGTTAACCGCGGGCGGTAATCCGGTCAGCGCCGGAGATTTTCTGGCCTTGATGCTGCCGGGCAGTAATTTAAGCGCTTCACTGGAACAGGATTTCACCGCCTTTATTTATAGAGACGCGAACGGTAATTGGCCCGGCTATGTTTTTAAACTCAAAAGTGATAGCGATCTAGTCGCTGCGAAGACCGAGGTCGCCTTAATTGAATCCTCGGCCAATCTCTCGAGCTTCTATTTGGTCTCGCCCGGCACGCCTTCAGCTACCGGCTTTAAAGACGGGAAGGCGAACAGCGTTACCACAAGATACTTAGCTTATTTTAATGCCGGTGCCTCCTTTAATTACGGCTGGTCCGGCGACTACTTAATTTTAAGCACGTCTTATAATGGTTTTGTGAAGGCCGCGGGCCTTCTCGAGTAAGACTTGCTTTTCAGAAAAACTGGAGTATGATTACGAGAAAGGTCCGCAGTAGCGGACCTTTCTAAATTAAAATTCATGGATCTTAAGGCGCTAGTTCAAACGGTTAATCAGATCGCTGAAGAAAAAGGCATCGAGTCCGGCAAGGTTTTCGAGGCGATCGAGGATGCCTTAGCCGCTGCTTACCGGAAAGAATCGGGCCAGCGCGGTTTAGTGGTTCGAGCAAAGCTTGATCCCAAAACCGGTGAAGCCGAATTTTCCCAGGTTAAAGAAGTGGTTGATGAAAACTCGGTTCGATTTATTGACGAAGAAACGGAGGTCGAAGATGCTGAGCAAGGCCGAAGCGCCGAAGGCACCGAGCCGAGTCGAAGTGTCGAAGATACTCCGTCATCCGAGACCGAGGAAGAAAAACTGCCTCGCTATAATGCTGATCGCCATCTTTTAATTGAAGAAGCGAAAAAGATTAAAGCCGACGCTAAAGTAGGCGATGAATTAACTTTTTCTTTAACCCAAGAGAATGACTTTGGCCGGATTGCCGCCCAAACGGCAAAACAGGTTATTCTCCAGCGTTTGCGTGAAGCTGAGCGGGATTCGATTATGACCGAGTTTAAAGATAAAGAAGGAACGGTGGTGAGCGGCATTGTTCAGCGTTTCGAGCGAGGCAATGTTTATATTGATTTGGGCCGGACTAACGGCATTATGTTTGCTAATGAATCAATCCCGGGCGAGCACTATCGCATTGGCGAAAGACTCCGCTTTTACGTTCTCGCGGTCCAATCAGAAACTAAAATCCCGGGTATTATTCTTTCCCGGGCCCATCCTCGATTTGTGGCTAAGCTTTTTGAGATGGAAATTCCAGAGATGGCTGAGAATATTGTTGAGATCAAAGCTATCGCCCGGGAGTCAGGTTCACGAACCAAAGTGGCGGTTCATTCGAATTTGCCGGAGATTGATCCAGTTGGTTCTTGCGTGGGCCAACGAGGCACGAGAATCATGGCGATTTCGAATGAGCTGGGCCAGGAAAAATTAGATGTGGTGCCTTGGTCAGAAAAACCCGAAGAATTTATTGCGAATTCTCTAAGCCCAGCCAAAATCCGCCAGGTTGAAATTACTGATAATCGGGAAGCCAGAGTGCTTGTGGCTGATGATCAATTAAGCTTAGCTATTGGCCGGGGCGGTCAGAATGTTCGTTTGGCCGCCAAGCTCACCGGTTGGAAAATCGATGTTCGGTCAGAAGTGCGACCAGAAGAAAAACTCGAAGAAGGGGTGGCCGAAGTCGAAGACGGTGAGCGTAGTCGAACCGTCGAAGATGCTGAGGGAACTCGAAGCACTCAAGCCGTTGAGGCCGAGGAAAAGCCTGTTTATCATAAAAGGGAACCAGAAGACGACGAATAACTAAATGCTTTCTTTTGCTATCGGGTCTGCTCTTCTTCTTATCGGTTTTTCCGTTTGGCTCGTCTTTCGTGTCAAGCGTTACCCGGGAGGTGAAGGCAAGATGAAGGAAGTAGCCGAAGCTATCCAGGTTGGAGCTAGGGCTTACTTAAATCGCCAGTATCGAACCGTAGCCGTAGTCGCAATTATTGTGGCTATCCTTGTCGCAGTTTTTATTAACCTGCTTACAATGGTTGGTTTTCTTTTGGGGGCGGTTGCCTCAGCCCTCGCTGGCTACATTGGTATGAATGTAGCGGTCCGGGCAAATGTCCGGACAACCGAGGCAGCCAAATCCGGGCTAAAACCGGCTTTCAAGGTGGCTTTCGAAGGCGGAGCTGTTACCGGGCTTTTAGTCGTTGGCCTCGCCCTTTTATCAGTTTCTGTATTTTACGCTGTTACTCGCGATGTGCTCGCTCTCGTGGGCTTGGGTTTTGGCGGCAGTTTAATCTCTGTCTTCGCCCGTTTGGGCGGCGGTATTTTTACTAAAGGGGCTGATGTTGGCGCCGACTTGGTTGGTAAGGTTGAGGCTGGAATTCCTGAAGACGACCCTCGAAACCCGGCTGTAATTGCTGATAATGTTGGCGACAATGTTGGCGATGATGCCGGTATGGCGGCTGATCTTTTTGAAACTTACGCCGTGACTGCTATTGCGGCGATGATTTTAGGCAGACTTACATTTCCCGGGCTGGAGCAGGCAATTATTTTCCCGCTTGTTATTGGCGGTATCGGCGCTCTCGCTTCACTTGCCGGTACTTTTTTTGTGCGGCTGGGTAAAAAACAAGGAATCATGCCGGCGCTTTATAAAGGTTTAACTGCTTCAAGCGTTCTTGCCCTTATTGGTTTTGCTTTTATCTCGGGGCGCTTTAGCGATGCGCTTCAGACCATTTCAGCTGGCGCTATTTTTACCTCACTCTTGATCGGGATTTTAGTTACGGTCCTTATTGTTTTAATTACCGAGTATTACACTTCAAAACGGTTCAGGCCGGTTAAATCAATTGCCCGAGCTTCAGAAACAGGGCACGGCACAAATGTTATTGCCGGTTTGGCCGTTGGGCTTGAGGCGACTGCTTTGCCGATTCTCGTGATTGGCGGGGGTATTCTTTCCGCTTACTTCGCGGCTGGTATTTACGGCGTGGCCTTAGCAGTTGTTTCCATGCTTGGGATGACGGGCATGATTGTGGCGATCGATGCCTTTGGTCCGATTACAGATAATGCCGGCGGTATTGCTGAAATGAGTAATCTCCCCGAAGAGGTGCGGCAAGTGACTGATCCGCTTGATGCGGTTGGCAATACCACCAAAGCCGTGACCAAAGGTTATGCCATTGGTTCAGCCGGTCTCGCGGCCGTGGTCATTTTCGCCTCTTATGTTAAAGCCTTAGAGGAGAAAGCCGTATTCGAAGGCGGGCTTTTCAACCTTCAATTTGATTTGAGTGATCCAAGAGTGATCGTCGGGCTTTTCCTCGGCGGGCTTATCCCGTTTCTTTTTTCTGCTTTTTCAATGCGGGCCGTGGGTAAAGCAGCCGGAAGCGTTGTTCGCGAAGTGCGGCGCCAGTTTAAAGAAATCCCCGGCTTAATGGAGGGTGCCAGTTCTAGTGCCGATTATCGTGGGACTCACGCTCGGCAAGGAAGCTTTAGGCGGCGTGCTTGTTGGTTCAATCGTAACTGGTATTTTTGTCGCTCTTTCAATGACCTCGGGCGGCGCTGCCTGGGATAATGCCAAAAAGTATATTGAAGAAGGTAATCTCGGCGGCAAGGGTTCGCTTGCCCACCAAGCGGCAGTGACCGGCGACACGGTTGGCGATCCCTATAAAGACACGGCCGGACCGGCGATTAACCCAGTGATTAAAATCATCAACATCATCGCCCTCTTGCTCGTTCCTTTTCTCTAGTCGAGAAAAGTCTATAATTAAATAAGACTTATGGCTGAAGAAAGAGAGCTTTGGGATCAATACCTGATTCCTACCGTGATTGAGAAATCGCCTTTTGGCGAACGGGCTTATGATATTTACTCGCGGCTCCTGAAAGACCGGATTATCTTTTTGGGCGGGCCGGTTAGTGATGTGGTGGCCAATGCCGTCATCGCTCAAATGCTTTTTCTTGAAAGTCAGGATCCGGCGAAAGACATCAAACTTTATATTAATTCTCCCGGCGGTCTGATTCCGGCCGGAATGGCTATTTACGACACGATGCAGTATGTGCGGTCCGATGTGAGCACAACCTCAATTGGTATGGCCGCTTCAATGGGAGCTTTTCTTTTAGCGGCTGGCAAAAAAGGCAAAAGATTCGCTCTGCCGAATTCTGAGATTCTACTTCACCAAGTAATGGGTGGGGCCGAAGGTCAGGCCACTGAGATTGAGATTGCGGCCAAACAGATCGTCAAAACTAAGGAAAAAGTTAATAGGCTTTTAGCCAAGCATACGGGTCAACCCCTTTCCCGAATTGAAAAAGATACAGACAGGGATTTCTGGTTGAATGCCGAAGAAGCTAAGAAATACGGCATTGTTGACGAGGTGATTGATAAGGCTAAATGAAGGTAATCACCGATTCTAAGCGTATTCGAGGGCTTGTAGCTAGTCGTTTTATTGATAAAATCTATCCTTCGCCAGCTAAACTTGAAGAGGCGCTCCGCTCGGGGAGGCGACTGACGCTTTATCACGGCGTAGACCCCACCGCCCCAGACCTTCATCTGGGCCATTCGACCAATCTTTTCCTCATGCGCGAATTCCAAAAGCTGGGCCATCGCGTTATTTTGCTTGTCGGTGATTTTACCGGGCGGATCGGCGACCCGACTGATAAACTAGCCGCCCGGAGACCCTTGACCGAGAAAGAGGTTCTAGAAAACAGTCGAACCTACAAACGACAAGCCGCTAGGATTCTCGATTTCAACTCGAAAAGCAATCCGGTTGAGGTTAAGTTTAACAGCCGTTGGCTCGGAAAACTTAGCTCGGAAAACCTGATCAAGTTATTGGCTAATTTTACGGTCGCCCAGACGATTAAACGGGACATGTTTGAGCGGCGGCTTAAGCAAGGGAAAGAAATTTATCTTAACGAGTTTTTATATCCCTTAATGCAGGGGTACGATTCGGTGGCGATGAAGGTTGATGCTGAAATTGGAGGCACCGACCAGACCTTTAATATGCTCGTCGGTCGCGATTTGGTGAGAACTTATCTTAAAAAGGAAAAATTCGTTATTACCACGCCGCTTTTAGTAAATCCTAAGACCGGTAACAAGCTTATGTCTAAAAGCGAAGGTGGTTATGTCAGCCTTCAGGATTCACCTCGAGAGATGTTCGGTAAGGTGATGGCTTTGGCCGACGAGGTAATTATCCCGTGTTTCGAACTCTGCACGCTGTATCCCCTAAAAGAAATCGATAAATTAAAAATCGCTTTAAAGAAGAAAACGATTAATCCTCGGGATGCCAAACGCATTCTAGCCCTCGAGGTAACGAAAATTTATCACGGCGCCGTCAAAGCCCAAGCCGCCGCCCGAGAGTTTGAACGCGTTTTTAAGGCCAAAGAAGCGCCGCAAAAAATTCCGCAAATCCAAATTAAGCGCGGCAGTATGAGCGTGATTGAACTTATCGTGAAAGGCGGTTTAGCTTCGAGTAAAAGCGAGGCCACTAGGCTTATAAAGCAAGGCGGCGTAAGGGTTGATCAGAAATCAGTTTCTAATCCCAAACTCATCATTAAACTGCCGGCCAAAGGCATTATCCTCCAAGTCGGCAAAAGGAGATTTATCAGGATTAAAAAGTAGTTATTCGAGCGGGAGTTGAGGGAAAGTCTCACGTCGCTCATCTCCATTCGCTCCCACGAACCCGAGCGTTGCCGTGAGCTCCGCCACGGGAAAACTCCCGTTTTCCCGACCCCTTTCCCGTTCGATTTCCTCAACTTCGAGCGGGAGTTGAGGGAATCGAACCCCCGACCGCGGTTTTGGAGACCGCTGTTATGCCACTTAACTAAACTCCCGGAGCGGGTGAGCGGAATCGAACCGCCGTCACGTGCTTGGCAAGCACGCATAATAACCACTATACGACACCCGCAATCCCCGCTATTATGTTATAGATTGTAAT
>JACOXB010000010.1 GCA_016176505.1 Candidatus Colwelliibacteriota bacterium
TGGGCCGGAGTTCGGTCAAGCATTTTTTTAGCCTCTTTGCCGATGGCTAAGATCTGGTTAGTGCGGTTGTTAACCGCCACCAGAGTCGGCTCATTAACCACAATCCCCTCCCCGTTTACATAGACCAGGGTGTTTGCCGTGCCGAGGTCAATGCCGGCGCTTTTATAAAAGTTTTTTAACCAACTCGTCATCTTAGTAGCTTCTAGCAAATAGCCATTTGTGCTTCGCCGTTTTGCCGCAGTAGATGCATAAGCCGTTTTCCTCCTTCGCTTCTAATGGCAGACATCTAGTAGTGGTTTTCGTCTCCGCTTTTATCTTCTCCTCGCAATCCGGCGCCTCGCACCAGAAAGCTAAAATAAAGCCTCTATTTTCCGCCATCAATTTTTTAAACTCCTCGTAATTATTAACTTCTTTGGTATTTGCTTCCAAAAACTTTTTTGCCTCCTTGTATAAATTATTTTGGATATCGTCGAGTAAATTCTTAATCTGCTCGGCTAATCCCCCCTGTTTAAGACTTTGCTTTTTACCGTTATCTCTTCTTACGGCAGTGATATTTTTTTCTTCAAGCTCTTTAGGGCCGATTTCGATTCGGATTGGCACACCCTTCAGCTCCCAATTATTAATTTTTGAGCCAAGGGTTTCGTTTTCGCCATCATCAAGCTCGGCTCTAATTCCTGATTCTTTCAATTTATCTACGAGTTTTCGGGAGAAATCGATGATTTTAGCTTCGTTTCCGACCGGCAGAATAATAACCTGAATCGGAGCGAGGCGAGGCGGTAGGCGCAGTCCCCCGTCATCGCCATGAGCCATAATCATGCCGCCGATAGAGCGAGTTGAAAGGCCCCAGCTTGTCTGCCAGACGAACTCTCGCTGCCCTTCGTTATTCAAGAAGCTGATATTGAAGGGTTTGGAGAAATTCTGACCTAGGTCGTGAGAAGTTGAGGATTGGAGGGCTTTTCCTCCGGGCATAAGTGATTCGTAGGTTAAGGTAATATCGGCTCCGGCAAACTTTTCCGACTCTGATTTTCGACCGGCATAGCCAGGCAGAGCCAAAAAATCTTCGTAGATCTTCGTATACATTTCCATAGCCCAGAGTACCATTTGCCAGGCTTCGTCGTGGTTTGCGTGAGCTGTATGGCCTTCTTGCCACAAAAACTCGGTTGTTCGGATGAATAAATAAGGCCTTTTTTCCCAACGCACGACGTTATTCCATTGATTAATCATTAAAGGCAAATCTCGCCAGGAGTCGATCCATCTCGCATAAGCCTCATACATAATTGTTTCACTGGTGGGTCGAACCACTAACTTTTCCTTTAATTCTTCGCCGCCGCCGATCGTTACCACCGCCAGCTCTGGCGAAAATCCCTCTATGTGTTTGCTCTCTTTATTAATTAATGACTCTGGGATAAATAAGGGGAAATAGGCGTTCGCCACCCCCTTCTCTTTAATCAGCCTATCCATTTCTTTTTGGATAAGTTCCCAAATGGCATAGCCGTAAGGCCGATAAATCATTGTGCCCCGAGCCGGACCGTAATCAGCTAACTCGGCGAGGAGCACCACCTTGTTGTACCAGCCGGAAAGGTCTTCGGTTTTCTTGGGTAAATCTCGTTTTTCGGAAATCATTCTAAATTAATTTCATTATATCGCGGAAAGTGATAACGAGCATCAGGGTGAGGAGGAGTGCCAGGCCCAGAGCATTCAGGGCCGCTTCCCAGCGTCGGTTAACTGGCCGGCCGATTAATTTTTCAACCCCGACAAAAAGCAGCCGGCCGCCATCAAGTGCCGGAAACGGAATTAGGTTAATAGCCGCTAGGTTCAGAGAAATTAAGCCTAGGAAGTTAACAAGGTAAATAAATCCTAATTCGCCAGCATCATTAATCAGGCTAAAGACCCCGACCGGGCCAGTGACCTCACTAAGCACGGCAAAATTACCAGTGAAAACTCCGGCAAAGAAAAAGAAAATGGCTTTGAAAATAAAACCGAGAGTTAGAATAGCCGCAACGAGTCCTTGCCATAAACTTCTGGCGAAATTTTGGGAAGGCGCTCCAACTTCAACTATTTTTATCCCCAGCGGACCCTCGCCTTCTGGCGGATCAGCCCTCGGCGTTAAAGTTTGGCCATTCAAACTGATCGATTGCCCCTTGTTCGCTTCAATAAACTGGCTAAAGGTTTCGGCTGAATTAAAGTCTTTAATTTGATCACCAGTTTTGAAACCGGCCTCGCTAGCCGGACTTCCGGGAAAAACTTCTTCGATAATGACGCGATTTGGCAAACCAACGCTTAAAACCAGGGTCAAAGCCAGCCAGCCGATCAAAAAATTCATAATTACACCAGCAAGGATTATTAAAGCTCGCCTCCAGGCTGGCTGATGGATAAAACTTCTTTCCGGTTCTTCGAGCTCTTCGCCTTTATCTTCTTCGCCGTGGATCCTCACAAATCCGCCAAAAGGCAGAGCGTTAAAACTGTATTTTGTTTCGCCTATCTTTTTTGAAAAAATCCTTGGCGGAAAACCAAGACTGAATTCAAGAACTTTTAATTTGAAAAGTTTAGCGGCAAAAAAATGACCAAATTCGTGGCCGATAATCAGGATGCTGATAAAAATAATGCTCGTAATGAAGAGACTCATTCTCAGGTAGAGATTTCATTGCTTTTAGCTTCGACCAGCCCTTCGACCTCTTTATTAAACGCGTCCACTATTTTCTGCAATTCTTCTTTAGCTTTAAATTTTTGGTCTTCATCAGGTTCGGCATTCACTAATTTATGGATCTCGTCTCGCTCCTGTCTCATTTTTATCCTTGTTTCCTCAGCCAGATTCTTTACCAGTTTAATAAGTTCGGCGCGCCGCTCATCAGTTAAAGGCGGCAGAGTCACCCGGACTAAATTACCGGAAACAGCCGGAGCTACCCCTAGCTTCGCCATTTCAATGCCTTTGGCAATCGCGGCGACTGCGCTTTTATCCCAAGGAGTAACCACCAAGGTTCGGGGCGGTTCAGTGCCGATTGAGGCTACCTGCTTCAGCATTAATTTGGCCCCGCTGTACTCGATAAGAACCGCCTCGATTAACTTAGGCGTCGGGCGACTAGTCCTGATGCCTCCCAGCTCTTCTTTGAGCTTTAGGACGAGATAATTAAGTTTTTCTTTTAAATCTTTTAAATATTCCATAAAGCCAGATTAAGCTGAAGCCGGCGATTAGTGCTGAACTGTTTCATTTTAGCCAGACGCTCGGTAATTAATCCGAGAGTATGATAGTTTTTGACCGGATCCTTCGCAAGTTCGGCCACGAGTTCATAAAAAAGGGGGCTGATCGCGCTTGGATCTTCGGTTAAGGATTCAATAATTTCCTTTTTATTTTGGCGCCGGGAAAGAAGGGCGAGAGCTTTTTTCCGCACTGCCTGGACCTCTTTATTTTCCAGAAGATCAATGGCCCGGCCTGGGCGACCAAAACTCGAGGAGGCGGCAATTTCGGCTTCTTTCTCGCTTGCTTCGAACTTTTTAACCAGCATTTTCTTGATTAACCCGAGGCCAACTCGGGAAAAATAGATCTTAATAAATCGCGACTGAAGCGTTGGCAGGAGCGCCTCGGGCGTCGCTAGGGCGAGGATGATAAGGGTTTGAGGCGGCGGTTCTTCGGCTGTCTTCAAAATAGCGTTTTGGGCCTGGGGTGTCAGCGCCTCGGCCTCATCAATAATCGCCACTCGTTTCCCGGAATAAACCGGTTTTTGAGACAGAAAATGCTGAAGGCCTCTTATTTCATCAATGCCGATTGAGCCCTCTTCGCTCGGCTTAAGCACCATGGTTTCAGTAAGACCCTTTTCCGGCGGCTCATATGCTTTATTCTCCAGGAAATTCGCGAGTGCTAAAGCAAAGGAAAATTTGCCCACCTGAGGTTCACCAAAAAAAATATAACCCTGAGATAATCTATCGCTTTTTGCGAGCGCTTTGAAAATTTCCGCTAACTTCTCGTGTCCGATCAGCATAATCAAAAGTTAGCTTGATTTACTAAGAAGAGTCCTCTTGTAGATATCAAGATGTTCGAGAATAATACCCGAACCTTTAGCCACGCATAAAATTGCGTCCTCGGCCACGTAAGCCGGCACGCCGAGGAGGCGTTTGAAAAACTCGTCAATATTACCTAGGCCGGCACTGCCGCCAGAGAGAATGACGCCTTTTTCCATGACATCAGCTACAAGTTCTGGCGGAGTTTCGTTAAAAACTCCTTGAACCGAAGCAGCAATATCGACCAAAAGCGGGTTAAGGGCTTCGGCAATTTCGTTTGAGTTAATAGTTAAATCTTTAGGCAGGCCGGTAATTAAATCGCGACCCCTAATCCGGAACTCATTTTTTTCCTTAACCGGAATGGCCGTGCCAATCGCTATTTTAGCCGCTTCGGCTGTTTGTTCACCGATTGAAACTGAGTATTTCTTTTTAACATAATCAATAATCGCCAGATCAAATTTATTGCCGGCAGTCCGGAGACTCGACCAGCAGACAATGCCGCCCAGGGAAATAACCGCGACTTCAGAGGTGCCGCCGCCCATATTAATCAGCATATTACCCGAAGAAGAATTAATAGTGATGCCAGCCCCAAGAGCGGCGAGGAGCGGTTCCCGAACCACATAGGCATTCTTAGCCCCGGCCTCTAATGCGGCATTCGTAACCGCCCGTTTTTCCGTAGCCGTAACGCCGGCCGGAGCCGAAATAACCACATCTGGTTTTACTAAATTCCAGCGGCCGGTAGCCCGATGAATAAAGTATTTAAGCATAGCCCGGGTAATGTAGTAATCTGCCACGACCCCGTCTTTTAAAGGACGGTAAGCCGTAATATCGCCCGGGGTTCGGCCGATCATCTCCTTAGCCTCCTTACCCACGGCTAAGACCGAATTATCCGGCAGGCTTAAAGCAACAATAGTCGGTTCATTAATAATAAATCCCCGCCCCGGGACATTAACCACCGTGTTTGTCGTGCCAAGATCTATGCCGATTTTACTAGTTAACATTTCTATTCAGCTCTTTTGATGTCCGCCCCCAGATTCTTCAATCTCTCCTCTATTTTTTCATAGCCTCGATCGATCTCCTCAGCCGCGTGGAGAATGCTTTCCCCTTCAGCCACTAAGGCCGCAATAATGAGCGTGGCTCCGGCTCTAAGGTCAAGACTTTCAATATTCTTGCCCCGGAGTTTGGTCGGGCCTTTTACAATCGCTCGGTGGGGATCGAGAATTTCAACCCGAGCCCCCATTTTATCAAGCTCATAAAGGTATTTCAATCGGCCTTCGTAGATCGTATCAAAAATTAAAGTCTCGCCTTTAGCTTGAGTGGCGAGCACGGCAAAGGGAGCCTGGAGGTCTGAGGGGAAGCCTGGATAGGGCTGGGTCATTAATTTGCGTACCGCCTTCAATTCGGAATTTTCGCCGTCAACAACAATGTCTCTATCTCTAATTTGAAATTCAGCGCCGAATTCTTTGAATTTCAAAAGCGGTAAAGTGAGGGACTCGATTGGCGCATCTTTAATAGTAATTTTACTTTTAGTAGCGGCGGCCAAAGCCATAAAAGTACCTGCCTCGATCGGGTCGTTGATTAGGGTATATTCGATTTCCCCGCCTTCTTTAATCCCCTCTTTAACTTCAATATCATGGCTGCCAAGACCAGTGATTTCGGCGCCGAGCTTAATTAAAAAGCGACCCAAATCCACAATATGCGGCTCGGCCGCGGCAATTTGAATTCTTAAGCCCGGTTGATACGCCGCGTAAAGAAGTAGGTTTTCGGTAGCCGTAACACTAAATTCTTTAAGCGCTACTTCTTCTACTTTTAATTCGTTCCTACTGTTTAGATAATAAATATCATTCGGTTCATCATAAGCAACCGTGGCGCCGATTTCTCTGAAAGCATCAAAATGAGTATCAAGCGGACGGGCGCCGATATGACAGCCGCCCGGTGTATTAATTTTCACTTCGCCGAAGCGAGCAAGAAGCGGACCAACCAAAAGGACTGAAGAACGCATCTGGCAAATTAATTCAGGATCGATTTTTAAAGGATCAATATTTTTATTAACGATTCTGACGGCTCTTTCCTCGACCCAGTCGAGTTCGCTCCCCATTTTTTGAAGGAGGCGGAGCATAATCTCAACATCGCCGATTAGGGGCAGGTTTTTGATAATGCAGGGGCGGTCGGTCAAGAGGCTCGCGGCTATTATTGGCGTCGCGGCATTTTTAAACCCGCGCACGCGAATCTCGCCGGTGAGCGGGTGCCCGCCGTTTACAATAAATTTCATCGTCTATAATTATATGGGGCAATGAGCTTAAGAACCAGAA
Organism: Candidatus Colwelliibacteriota bacterium; assembly: GCA_016176505.1. GTDB lineage: Bacteria > Patescibacteriota > Minisyncoccia > UBA6257 > Colwellbacteraceae > JACOXB01. The sequence continues at coordinate 6,309 of JACOXB010000010.1, forward strand.
GGATTCTTTTTTATTCGCTGGTACTCCTTTTTCTTATCGTGGGTACGGCTCTGGTTTTCTATTCTCGGGGCTGGCGCTTTGACTTTAAAGACCGGGAGCTGGTTCAAACTGGCGGCATTTATTTGCGGAGTCGGCCTGAGAATGCTGAAATCCTCTTAGATGGCCAGCCAGTTAAAAACAAGGCTGGCCTGCTTCAGTCGGGCACCTTGATTGATAACCTTTTCCCGGGAGAATATGAAGTTCGGCTTTCTAAAGAGGGGTATACTGATTGGCAAAAACACGTATTGGTTTTACCGGAGAATGTTTCGGTTTTTGACGGAATTATTATGGTGCCTAAGAAAGAAGCGGAGATTGTGAATCTTGTTTCAGCCGCTTTTTATCTCGAGGAGGGCGATTCGGGCACGATGATTATTAAAAATCAGGGCCGGTTGCGGTTTGGCGAAGAGATCCTTCCGGGCGATGAAGTAGCGGCTTTCCCTGATAATTGGGTGGTCACTTATAATTCTCGTCTTGAAAATTATTATCTTTTGGACTTAAACAATCTCGAAGCCGAGCCGCTTAATCTTAATAAGCTTTTTACAGAGCTGAAGGCCAAACAGCTTGATTTGGCGGGCGAGGTGCCGATCCGAAAAATCTATCCTTATCCCTATTCAAGTCGGCGGTTTATCCTCTTAACCGAACGCGCGCTTTATACGCTTGATACCGAAAGACTTGCCGTAGACCAGATTAGCCTTGAGGCAAGTGATTTTGTCGTAGCGGGGAATGACGTGGTTTGGTTCGGGCCCGAAGGCGTTTCGAGGTATAATCTTGTTTTCAGAAGTAAGTCTATGATTAGTGATTTAACTGAAGTCGGGCTTAAAGAGGGCGAGGAAATTACCGGAATCGGGGTTTCCAATTCTGGTGAAGCAATCTCACTTTTGCGGGAAAATGGCGAGCTTTGGTTTTGGGAAAATAACACCATTACTCGGCTTGGCCAAAGCGTGATTCAGGCCGCGTTTTCTCCTGATAGCCGCAAACTGCTTTTTATTGAAGGAACTGGGGTAATGAAGTTTTATGATCGGGATGAAAAAATGCTTTTTGCTCTTGATTTTCACCCTGAAAACGAAATAGAAAAATTAATCTGGTATCGGAATAATGCTTATGTGATTTTTAGCGATACCGTCGGAAAGCTGATTTTTCTTGAAATCGATGACTCGACCCCCTTAAACCAGACGGTGATTGCCTCCGGCGTTTCCGATTTCGATTACAGCGAAGGCGAAGACGCAATTTATTTCACCGCGAGCGATGGAATCTGGCGCTTTAATCTTAAGTAGGGGCTCGAACTTATCTCCTCAAGAACGCTCTCCACTCGGAATAAATAGCGTTCGTTCGGCTAAAGAAGGGTGGAGCCGCTTTCAAACTCAACTTCGCCTTCGGCTCGGGATTCAGACAATGTTCGCGTCTCTACTTCTTATTATACTCACTCACTATTTATTGGCCTCGCTCCGAGATGTTCTCTACGGAGATAAATTCTCGCTTTAACTTTCCGCTCAGTAGCACGCTACTCGGCATGCGCTGTGACGCGTCAAAGCACCTGACAAATTTTTATCACCCTATTCCTACGGCCGTGAAAATAGGGTGACGTTGCCATAGGTTAAAACACGTAATTAATCATGTGTTTAATCACAGGGCAGATGATAGGGTGCCTAAAAACGAAGAGGCACCGGCGGGGCGGTGCCTCTCGTCGGTGCCTTGCGATGTTGCGCTACTTCTTGGTGTAGGGCCGACAGATCGCGGCCTTGGTGCTCTGGAAGCGGAGATGGACCGTTTGCTTCCCCCTCGGAAGAGACTTGAGGCTGGCCTGACGATCGCCGTTGCAGGCCATGCTCTCGAGCTCTACGACGAGGGCCATGTACTCACGGTCCTCGGCTTCGCGACGCCGTTGGACGGCAGCCCTCCTCCGTTGCTCTCTCCGTTGCTTGCGTTGCTCAGCGACGCCCGCCGCGAAGTAGTTGATCCCGGTCGCGAGGATGCCGGCTCCGGCGGCCACGATGGCCGCGTAGACGATGACCCACCATGTGAGCTCGAAGACGAAGAACCAGATCACTCCGAGCACCAGGGCGAGTCCGCCGACGACCACCGGGTTGAAGACGAGGAAGAACACCGGACGCACTTGCCACCTCTCGTCGATCCATCTCCAGCCCTTCTTCTCCTTGAAGAACCAGACGGATCGAGTGGCCTCCTTCCACACCGTGTTCGGGAACTCGAGCGGCTTGAAAGCCGCGACGATGTTCACGCCACGAGCCCCCCAGAGAAACAGGAGTAGTGCCGCCGCCAGCTTGAATGCCGTGTTTAGCACGAGGTACAGCGCGCCACAGGCGATCAAAACTGGTGAGATGACGGACAGAGCCAAAACCCGCTTGCGGAGATGGCACTGGTCTCGCGTCGGCGTCTCCCAGAAGAACCCGATGACCTTCTTGAACCACTTCGGCGGCTCCTTGGCGAACATGGACTCGGGCACGACCACGACGAGGTCGTCTTGTCCTTCGGCTCGCCAGACGGCCTCTCCGAAGTCGTGGTGGAACTCCTCCCGAAATGAAATCGGGTTCCACTTGTACTGGCCCTCCCGATCCCTGGCGACGAGCGCTCGTTGCAGGTTCACATCTCCATCGGGCTCCACGCCGACGACCGTAGCGTGGATGGTGTTCGCGCCAGAACCGTAGAACTGCACGTACTCCATCTCGGCCGTGAGCGGCACCAGGTGCCGCGACATCTCTTCACCAGCGTTCGTCACGACCATCAGGACGTGAAGATCATGGATCTTCTTGTCCTTGATCTCCTGCACGACCCTGCGGTCGACGCAGAAACGAATCGGCATGACCGCCTCCCCGTCCTTCCCCGGTTCGACCGGAGCGATCAGGGAAAGCGGCGCCGTTGCGCTACCGCTCATACCGACTACCTCCCTTCTGGGGATTCTTCCCCTCCTTGGAATACAGCCTTAAAAAGACGCACCTTCGTCTCCTTGAGGCTGTATTCCAGTCAATAAGTAGCTAGGATTTCAAAGTTCAACTGCTTATTTAAAGCATAGATTATTTAATATGTCAATCCCTTTCTAGATTGTTAAAATTTCTCCTCCTCGCTTAGTGACAAGTACGGTGTGTTCGAAATGAGCCGTCAGACTGCGGTCAGCCGTGGCAAAGCTGTCATCCGCAAGTTGAGCAATCTTGCCGCTGCCGAGAGCTGTCATAGGCTCGAGGGCTAAGACCATTCCCTCTTCAAGCAGCAGCCCCTCGCCTCGCCGGCCAGTATTATAAACCGGCGGCTCTTCATGCAGTTCAAGGCCAACGCCATGACCGGTTAAATCTTCAATAATGCTAAGGTTGTTTTTCTTGATTACTGACTCGATCGCGTAGCCAATATCACCTAAGCGATTACCGACTTTGGCCTCAGCTACTCCGGCAATTAAAGCCTCTTTAGTCACTTTAATTAATTGTTGGACTTCGCCAGGAACTTTGCCAAAAGCAAGAGTTATAGCCGCATCACTAATGCCGCCGTCTAAGTTAACGCCTAAATCAAGTTTTAAGATATCGCCATCCTTTATCAGAATCGAAGAAGGCCGGCCGTGGACTACTACTTCGTTTAAAGAAGTACAAAGCGTATAGGGAAAAGGAAACTGAGCTCCGGCTGGTTCGTAGCCTAAGAAGGCGGGTTTCGCGCCTTTCTTAACAATTAATTCCTCGGCTAGTTTGTCGAGGCTTAGAAGTGGAATACCAATTTTGGCTTCCTCGCTAAGCCGCCTTAAAACCCCGGCGAGCACTTTAGCCGAGCGCCTGATTCGCCTAATTTCTTCCTTATTCTTAATCAGTTTGGTCACGAGAAATATCTAAATATTTAAAGATTTAAATATCGAACGAAACACTTCGATCGGTTTCATCTCGCCGTCAATTTCAATAACCGCTAATCCTCTTTTTCTAAATTCTTCAACCACTGGTTCGCTCCGCTCTTTATATTCATCAAGCCTGGCTTTAATAATGCGCGGGTCATCAATTTGACGTTTGATAAGTTTGCCGCCGCAGCGAGGGCAGATTTTCATCCGCTTGGGATTGATTGGTGCTAAGTGACAGCTTTCGCAAACCAGTCTTTCCCTGTTTCTTTTTAAAGAAACCGAAGGCAGGACATTGAGTCGGAAAATAAAGATATTCTCTTTGCCGTAGAGTTTGGTGAGTAGATCTAAAAGGCCGGGTGTTTTTTTATCCCCGAAAGCTTCAAAGCTTGTCCGAAATGAACCCGCCAAGACCAGACCAAAGCCGGCCTTACGGATTTTTCTGATTTCTCTTTTAACTAAGCCCAAAAACCAGCGCGGATCAACTAAAAGTCCTTTTTTAAATTCCTCTTTAATTTTTTGTTTAAGCCGATTCTCGTGCAGGAGTTTTTCAAGATAGCGGCCGGAGTCAAAATGAATTAGGCCAAGGGTCTCGCCGAGTAAATCAGCCTGGAGGCTTTTGCCAGAGCCGGGCGGACCGAGAATAATGATAGCGGGCCCGATGGCGTCCATGTTTTAGACCTCGTATTCTCTAACGGTTAGTTCAGAGTCAATTTGCTTTGCGGTTTCCAGGGCCACCGAAACCACAATTAGAATAGAGGTGCCGCCGATTGTTAAAACTTGAGTTTGGGTTAAGGCTTGAGTGGCAAGCGGCAAAACCGCGATCAGACCCAAGAAGAGGCCGCCGAAAAAGGTGATGCGAGTGACAATCCGCTTCAAAAAGGCCGAAGTTGGATTACCGGGTCTGATGCCAGGCACAAAACCCCCGGCCCGCTGGAGATTTTTCGAAATCTCCTCAGGATTAAAAGTAACGTTGGTGTAGAAAAAAGTGAAAATAAAAACCAAGAAAAAGTAGCTTACGCCGTAAAGCAGCTGATTGCCTAAAAAGCGGCTAGCCAAACCAGTGACGGCATTACCAATATTAGGTGAAAAGGCGGCTGCAATTTGACCGAAAAACTGCGGCAGGAGCAAGAGCGACAGGGCAAAGATAATCGGAATTACCCCAGCCTGTCCTACCCGAAGCGGCAGATACGTAGAAACACCGCCGTACATTTTATTACCCCTTACTCTCTTCGCATAAGAAACCGGGACTTTACGTTCGCCTTCGTGAATCAAAACAATGCCGATAATAACAACGAAAGCCAGGGCAATAAAAGAAAGATAAGTTGGCAGCTGACTCTGGCTGTAGGAAAGGGCGGCATTCCTCACTATTAAGGGAAAGCCGCTGACGATACCGGCAAAAATCAAGAAAGAAATACCGTTACCCATTTTTTGTTCTGTAATTAGTTCGCCGAGCCAAACTAAAATCATTGAACCCGCTATCACAATTAAGATATTGGTAATTGTTTCAACCGGCCCAAGCCGCGGCAAAACGTTCTGGGAAGCTAAAAGCCTTAAAAAACCGTAGCCCTGAAAAGCGGCTAAAGGCACGGTCAAAAATCGAGAGTAGCGATTGAATTTAGCCCGGCCAATAGCGCCTTCTTCGTAATACATTATCTTGAGCCTCGGTGAAACCATAGTTAAAAGCTGCATGATAATGATGGCGGTAATATGAGGGCCAAGGCCGAGCATGGCGATTGAGAGATTAGAAAGCGTGCCGCCGGAGAAAACATTTAATAAACCTAGGATTTGGTTTGAGGCGAAAAACTGCTCGAGCGCTTCATGGTTGATTCCCGGGATCGGGATATTAGCGAGAATCCTGAAGGCAATAAGGATTGAAACCACAATTAGAACCCGTCGGCGGAGGTCTTTGATTTTTACAAGCTGGAGCGCCCGACTAAGATTTAGCATTGACTCGCTTCTCTACTTTCTTCCTTCTTCTTATATTACCCGCTCCTCTTAGTTTTGGTAAGCGCTGAATTAATTCTCGAGTAGCTGGTTTAATTCGCCGGCCGGCTCTCGAGCGCTGGCCCTTAATTCCTCGGCCAGAATAAGTACCCCGTTTGCCGCCGCGGCCGATGCGCTTACCTCTCGGAGTTTTATGGGTTGGCTGAATTTGGTGAAGTTGCATGGCAATCAATCCCTTAACTGTTTCAAGGCTTCGATAGTGGCTAGGGCGTTTGTTAATTTATTCTTAGTTCGGCCCATGATTTTTGCCGTTACGTCTTGAACTCCAGCGAGTCTTAGAACCACACGCGAAGAACCGCCGGCCTTTAGACCGTGACCACGTTCTGCCGGTTTAATAAGCACCTTCGCGGCGCTGAATTTCGCCTCAACTTGATGGGGAATAGTGTGCTCTTTAAATTTCAAATTAATCAGGTTTTTCTTCGCCTGAGTTTTGGCCTTCTCTACTGCCCGCTGAACATCAGCGCCTTTAGCCACGCCCACGCCGACTCTGCCCTTTTTGTCGCCAATAACAACCGTGGCTCGAAAACGGAATCTTTTGCCGCCGGCCGTAACCCGAGTCACTCTTCTTAAATCAATAACCTGCTCCTCGAATTCTTCTTTCCTCTGGAGCCTTGGCCTTCTTAATCCTGGTCTTCCGTTCATGTTAAAACTTTAAACCTCCTTTTCTTGCGGCTTCGGCTGCAGCCTTTACTCGCCCGTGATATTTATAAGCCCGGCGGTCGAAAACCGCTGATTGAATCCTCATTTCAGCCGCTTTTTTGGCCAGAGTCTCGCCGGCAAGAGCGGCTAGATCGCTCTTCTTTATTTCTTTACTTTTTCCCTCGAGCCCTTCAGTCGAAGCAGCCGCTAAGGTTTTACCTTCAATATCATTTATAAGCTGAAGGTAAAGATGGCGGTTGCTCCGAAAAACTGCAAGCCGGGGTCGTTCGGCCGTGCCAAAAATTTTAGCCCTCGTGCGCTTTATCCGCCTTTTTCTAATTTCTCTAATTTTAGTATTCCTCATTCTAATTCCTAATTCCTAACTCCTATTTGCCTCCGGCGCCAACTGCTTTTTTACCAGCCTTTCTCCGGATAACCTCATCGCTGTATCTAATGCCCTTACCTTTATACGGTTCGGGTTTTTTCAAATTTCTAATTCGGGCGGCGGTTTCGCCAACTAAGGCTTTATCAAACCCCTCAATCTTAATTGTATTTTTTTCAACCGCGATTTTAATTCCCTTGGGAGTAGCGAATCTGACCGGACGAGAAAAGCCGAGTTGGAGCACGAGCTCTTCGCCTTCAAGATTAGCTCGATAACCAACTCCCTCAATAATCAACTCTTTTCGGAAATTATTCGCCACTCCCTCGACCGCATTTTGAACCAGGGCGCGCATGGTTCCCCAATTACTTTCGGTTTGCTTAGTGCTATCCAGGGGTTTAAAAATAATCTCCTTGTCTTTTAATTGGACTTCAATACTTTTTGCAAGCACTACAGTTAAGCTGCCGTTTTTGCCCTTAATTTCAATTTGGTCATCCTTAATTTCGGCGGTTACGCCTTCGGGGAGATTAACTGGTTTTTTGCCAATTTTACTCATGCCTACCAAATTTCAAATAAAAGCTGACCACCGACCTTAGAGCGTCTTGCTTCTTCGCCAGTTAAAATGCCTTTGGGCGTGGTTAGAATATAGTGGCCGTAACCTTGGCGAGATTTACGGATATTGCTCGATTTTTGGTAAAGCCGGCGGGAGGGACGGCTTAGAAAGGCAATCCCGGTAATGGCGGTCTTGCCGCTTTCCCCATACTTCAGCCTTACATCAATAAATTTCTTTATCCCCTTACCCTTCCTCGTGACTGATTCGAGATAATTAGCCTTGACCAGGGCTTCGAGAATCGCCAAATCAAATTTCGAATAAGGCACTTTGACTCGTTCGGCGCCTCGACTAAGGCCATTTTTAATTCTTACTAAAGTATCCCAATACATTTACCAAGATGATTTTTTAACTCCGGGGATGCGGCCTTGGGTGGCCATTTCCCTGAAGCAGATTCGACAAAGACCAAAATCTCTTTGATAACCTCTTTTCCGGCCGCAGCGAAAACAGCGCCGGACGAGTCTCGTGCTGTATTTTGGTTTCTTTTTTGCCCTCGCAATAACTGATTTTTTAGCCATATTACTTGTAGTGAGCTTGTCGAACTACTTCTTCTCCTTCAACGGCATTCCGAGACTTTTATAAAGGGCGTAACCCGCTTCAGCATCTTTAACTTTAGCCACTAAGGTTACTTCGAGGCCAAAATCAAACTTGGTTTCGTCAGCATTAATCTCGGGGAAGACCGTATGCTCCCGAAAGCCTAAATTTAAATTACCTTGTCTGTCAATCGCTCCCGGATCAATACCGCGGAAATCGCGCACTCGAGGTAAAACTACTTTGATCAACCTCTCCAGAAAGTCTCTCATCTTTTTACCTCTTAAAGTAATCATTAAGCCGACAGTATCGCCTTCTCTAATTTTAAATCCGGCCACTGATTTTTTAGCGCCCTTATGGGCTGGGTGCTGGCCGCTGATTAAAGCCAGCTCCTTCACCAGTTCCGGCAGAATTTTCTCCTCAAATTGAGCCTGCTGTCTTAACCGGCCAATTCCGGTTGAAATAACAATTTTTTCTAATTGGGCGTTTGGCATTTTTTACAATATCTTACCTTACCGCTGTCGCTTAACCGATAACTAACTCGAGTGGGCTTGCCGCAGGAGCGGCAAATCAAAGCGACGTTTTCCACCCTAATAGGGGAAGGAACCGAGACAATTTCACCAGCCTCGCCCTGTTTCTTGGGTTTCACAGTTTTCTTCCGTTGATTTAATCCCTCCACGACCACCATTAATTCCCGCGGCAGGGCCCGAATGACCTTACCCGATTTACCTCGATCGGCCCCTTTCATTATTTGAACTTTATCTCCTTTTTTTAAATGCATGCTTAAACTACTTCTTGGGCTAAGGAAACAATCTTATCATAACCTTTTTCTTTTATTTCTCTGGGAATCGGGCCAAAAATACGGGTAGCCCGGGGCTCACCTTTAGCATCAAGAATCACAACCGCATTTTCATCAAAGCGGACATAGCTGCCATCAGCCCGGCGGATCGGGAATTTGGTCCGGACAACTAGGGCCCTCACAATTTCTTTCTTTTTAATCGGTTTACGCGGTTCAGCGGTTTGAACCGAAGCCACGATAATATCACCTAAGCGGGCGTAACGCCTTCTGGTGCCGCCTAAAACTCGAAAACAGCGAACTACTTTCGCTCCGCTATTGTCTCCAACTTTTAAGATGGTTCTCTCTTGAATCATGCCAAATTTACCTATGAGTGTAACGAATAGCTGTGGATTTGAGCAGTCCGACTCGAGTCGGACTGGTTGTTTGATAATCAAAAATCATTCGTTTTTTGACTCTGTTTTTTGAATCAAACTAACCACCCGCCATCTTTTGTCTTTGGAAACCGGCCTTGTTTCTTCGATTGTCACTTCGTCGCCTCGACTATAGGCATTCTCCTCATCATGAGCTTTAAACTTTCGGGTGCGCTTGCGGTATTTTAAGTACTTCGGATCTTTCACCAGCCGCGTCACTGAAACTACGACGGTTTTATCCATCTTGTTTGAGGTAACGACTCCCTGAAGCCTCCTTTTTTTAACTTCTTTGTTTGTCATTAATTAAAGTTAAGATTTTCGCAATTCGCTTTTTGATTTCTCTTAAGGCGGCCGTTTCCTTAACCTTGCCGCTTTTCAAATCAAATTTTAAGTTTCTTAACTTCTCTCGCGAATCGTTCATCTCTTTCTCAAGTTCAGCTGAACTTTTTGACTTTAGTTTTTGGAATTCACTCTTTTTCATTCTATTTTGTTACTACCTTAGTTTTGAAGGGCATCTTATGGGACGCAAGCCTAAGGGCCACTTTGGCTTTATCGTCAGAGATACCATCTATCTCATAAATAATCCGACCCGGTCTTACTGGAAAAACATAGTGATCAACCGAACCCTTACCGCCACCAAGAGTGGTTTCCGGTGGCCTTTTAGTTACGGGTTTATCTGGGAAAACTCTAATCCAAACTTTTCCCTCTCTTCTTAGTGAGTGAGTGATAGCCCTTCTGCCAGCTTCGATTTGGGCTGATGTGAGCCAGGCTGATTCGGTTGCCTGGAGCCCGTGGCTGCCATAACTAAGACCTGTGCCTCTTGTTTCGACTACCCTCTTACGGGAACGGCCCTTTTGCCATTTTCGATGTTTTACCTTCTTGGGAATTAACATTTTTATTTTTCGAAGACTTCACCTTTATAAAGCCAGACCTTAACGCCAACCGCGCCGTATTTAGTAGAGGCTGTGGCTTGGGCATAATCAATATTGGCCCGAATGGTGGTGAGCGGCAGTTTGCCCGCCTCTAGATGCTCTTTTCTCGCAATATCAGCGCCATCGAGTCTGCCGGCAACCATAATCTTAGCCCCCTCGACTTCACGGTTCTGCATTACCATATCTAAATATCTTTTAATCACTCGGCGATAGCGCATGCGCCGTTCAAGGTCCCAGGCGATATTTTGGGCAACGACTGCGGCCGCTACCTCGGTTCGCTTTAATTCTTCAACATTAATAGCCAGCGAAGTGCCGGATTTAATTCTTTTTCTTAGAAGTTGTTCGAGTCGTAGAATCCCCTCACCGCCCCGGCCGATCACAAGTCCGGGCCGACTGGTCCTGATGTAAACGCGGTACTGGTCAGGGGTGCGCTCAATTTCAATGGCGGCAATTCCAGCTTTGCTGAACTTGGCCATCACGGTTTCGCGGATGTATTCGTCTTCTTCAAGCCAAGTGGCAAAATCTTTTCGATTTTGAGGAATCCAGCGCGACTGCCAGTTTTTGTTTATGCCGAGACGATATGAAATTGGATCTATTTTCCTGCCCATCTTAGATTGCTTTTCTGCGGCTAAAGACCTTTCTCACAAAACCGCCGCGTTTGGCTGCTTTTTCTTTGCCCGCTGTTCCAGCTTTTTTCTGAGGGGCTTTAGGCCTTGGCACTCGACCCGTGTCTTTTTTAACTTTTTTCTGGGTTTCCGGAATTATGAATCTGCTCTTTTTATCAGTTTGGCCGAGTAGAACTGTCACATGACTCCATCTTTTGCGTACAAGCGTGGCTCGGCCTCTTGCGCCAGGCAAGGTTCTTTTAAGAGTCGGACCTTCGTCAACTCTAATTGAAGCGATAAAAAGCTGTTCAGCCGAAAGATTGCCCGCTCGGGCATTGGCCGTGGCCGAACGGATCAGTTTTGAAAGCGGTAAAGCGCTCCTTGTGTTCATAAGCTCTAGCTGGCCTAAGGCTTCGTTAACGGTTAAGCCGCGAATGGGATTAATTGTTTGGCGCACCTTTCGGGGAGCGATCCTTAAATTTTTTAATTTGGCCTTAGCCTTAACTTCGGTCATGTTTTTGGTTTACCTGCCTCCAGGGCTCGCTGCATTTTACCGCCATGCTTGGTGAATTTGCGAGTAGGTGAAAATTCACCTAAATGATGACCAACCATTTCTTCCGTGACCTGCACCGGCACAAATTCTTTACCGTTATGGACGCCGAAAGTAAAGCCAACCATTTCAGGTGAAACCTCGGAAGCTCTCGACCAGGTCTTGATAACGGTTTTATCACCCGGCTTTAAATTGGCTATCTTTTTCAAAAGCTTTGGATCAACGTATGGACCTTTTTTCGAACTGCGGCTCATAATTTATTTCTTCTTTTTCTTAACCCGGCGTTTGACAATCATTTTATTAGACCACTTTTTCTTGTTTCGGGTTCGGTGACCGCCAGTGACATTCCCCCAAATATCTTTCGGGCGCTTCGTGCCCCGGCGCTGTTTACCTTCACCGCCGCCGTAAGGATGATCAACCGGATTCATGGCCGAGCCTCTGACCGTTGGCCGAATACCCATCTTCCTTTTGCGGCCGGCTTTACCAACTACCACCAAGTTGTGATCTGGGTTTGAAACCTGACCTAAAGAAGCGAAGTTAGTGGCAATCACTCGCCTCACCTCACCCGAAGGCAATTTTAGATGGGCATAAATTCCTTCCTGAGCTAAAACTTGGGCTTCTGAACCGGCGCTTCTAATAATAGCCCCGCCCCTGCCTCTTTGAAGTTCAACGTTGTGAACCGCGTATCCTACCGGAATATTTTTAAGCATCATCCGATTGCCGGTCTTAAGCGGCGCTGCCTCGGCTGCGAGGACACTACTGTCGACACTAACATCTTTAGGCGCCAAGAGATAACGCCGGTCACCATCAGCATAAAGCACCTTCATAATAAAAGCGCTCCGATTTGGATCGTATTCAATTGATTCGACTCTGCCCGGCACGCCCATTTTATCAAGCTGTTTTAAGTCGATTAAGCGATAGCGCCGTTTAGCGCCGCCGCCTTTATGGCGAGTGGTAATCCGGCCGCTTGAATTCCGGCCAACCCGCCGCTTTAGGGTGCGAAGTGCCTGTTTCATTGGTCGGGCCTTAGTTAGGCCGCTGTAGTCAACGGTTGTCATTTTTCTCCGGACCGGAGTATATGGTTTATAGCGCTTCATTTTAACTATTGCGGGCCGATGTTAATGGTTTCGTTTTCCCTGAGGGTGACGACCGCTTTTTTAAATTTATCACTCTTATTCCTGATTCTCGTGATATTTACTTTAGTTACGTGAACTTTATAAATATCTTCCACCAAGGTTTTAACCTCGTTTTTGTTGGCGCGAGCGTCAACTGAGAAAACATATTTATGCCCCGCGCTTAAGTCGGTTGCCTTTTCGCTGATAATCGGCGCTTTAATAAAAAGTCTATTTAACGGCATGGTAGTGTTTTTCTATTTCCGAAACTGCCTCTTTCTCAACCAAAATATTTTTATATTTCAAGAGATCATAGACATTAAGCGACTTAGGGTTAAGGCTTTTAACCTTCTCCAAGTTACGACTTACCCCGTAAATATTCTTATTCCCGGAATCAGGAATCAAAAGCACGTTCGGTTTTCGGTCAAAGAATTTACTGAGAGCCAAACTAAGGTTCTTGGTTTTAGGCTCAACTTTAAGTGAATCAATAAATTTTATCTCCCCTTCTTTTAAACGTTCGGAGAGAACAGCGAGAATTGCCGCCTGCCTCATTTTCTTATTAATTCGCAAACTATATTTTTTATCTTTGGTTGGGCCGTGAGTAACCCCGCCGCCTTTCCAAATAGGCGAACGAATCGAACCGTGTCTCGCCCGGCCGGTGTGTTTCTGAGCCCACGGTTTTTTACCGCCGCCTCGAACCTCACTCCTGTCTTTTGCATGAGCAAGAACTTGACGCCGGTTAGCCATCTGGACTCGAAGCGCCTGATGAACTAAATCAGGATTCCAGGGACGACTAAAAACCCGATCCGGCAAATCGATCTTATCAATTACTTTTCCCTCTTGATTGTAAAGATCAGTGGTCATAGATAAATTTTTAATTCGGCACCGTTATAGCCGGGCACTGCTCCTTTTAAAAGAAGCAGATTTCGATTGCGATCAAAATTAACCACCTCAAGGTTTTTAATCGTGGCGGTTCGACCTCCGGTTCGACCAGCCATTTTAGTGCCTGGGAAAACCCGTTGAGGTCCAGTAGCGCCGATTGAACCAGGCGCCCGATGGGCTGATTTCTGACCATGAGAGCTGGGTGCGCCCCGAAAGCCATGGCGTTTAACCACTCCCTGAAAACCCTTACCCTTAGAAGTACCGCTAACCTTAATCTTCTTCCCTAACTCAAATTCCACCTTGTCCTCGTCGCCGAGAGCCAGCTTAATAAAGGTAACCGGAATCACTTTCTCGCCAAGAAAAATCTGACCCATTTTCAATTTTTTAGCCTTGACGTAGGTCATCATGCCTAAAAAACTGCCCTTTCGGGCAAAGAAATATTAGCCGATAAACTTCCGGCTGTCAAAATAATAATAGATAGAGCGAGAAAATGGCGAGAGATAATTTCCCCGAGCCCCTAGGCTGCTGTTTTTACTTCAACGTCTACCCCGGCCGGCAGATTAAGATCATGTAAAGATTCAATAATCGTACCGGTCGGTTTAAGAATGTCTATTAAGCGCTTGTGAACCCTGAGCTCAAATTGCTCCCGGGCATCTTTGTGAACAAAGGTGGAACGGTTGACGGTGTAGCGCTTGAATTCGGTGGGGAGTGGAATCGGTCCCACGATTTTTGCCTCATGCCGCCTTAGAGCTTCAATAATCTGGCGGCAGGAATTATCAAGCAGACGATGGTCATATGACCTGATTCTCAAGCGGACTTTCCCCTCAACCGTTTCTTTTGCCATTACTTAGTGATTTTAGTGACCACCCCCGCACCAACGGTCTTGCCGCCTTCACGAATAGCGAAGCGCAACTTTTCCTCCATAGCAATCGGGCTAATCAGTTTGATCTTGAAGTTTACGGTGTCGCCAGGCATGGCCATTTCCGTGCCTTCGGGCAGAGTCACTTCACCAGTCACGTCTGTAGTTCGAATGTAGAACTGGGGTTTGTAACCGGCAAAGATAGGCGTGTGACGGCCGCCTTCCTCTTTACTCAAGAGATAGACTTCAGCTTCAAACTCGGTGTGAGGGGTAATCGAACCAGGCGCGGCAATAACCTGGCCTCGTTCGATGTCCTCTTTCTTAATTCCGCGTAAGAGAATTCCGATATTGTCACCAGCCATACCTTCATCAAGAGTCTTATTAAACATCTCAATGCCGGTAACCACGGTTTTCACGGTCGGGTTCAAGCCGACAAGCTCAATCTCTTCGTTGACCTTAACCTTACCTCTCTCGGCCCGTCCCGTCGCCACCGTCCCCCGACCCTCAATTGAGAAGACATCTTCAACCGGCATCAGGAATGGCTTATCTACATCGCGCTGGGGCTCCGGGATATACTCGTCAAGATATTTAACAAGTTCGAGAATCGGTTGGACTGCCTCATCGTCAGCCGAGGTAACGCTTAAGGCTTTTAGGGCCGAGCCTTTTACAATCGGCACTTCATCGCCAGGAAACTCGTATTTCTTCAAGAGTTCCCTGACCTCGGCTTCCACGAGATCAACCAACTCTTTGTCGTCCACCATGTCTACTTTATTTAGAAAGACTATGATAGCCGGCACCCCAACTTGTCGAGCTAAAAGAATATGCTCTCTGGTTTGGGGCATAGGTCCGTCAGCCGCCGAGACTACGAGAATGGCGCCATCCATCTGGGCCGCACCGGTAATCATGTTCTTAATGTAGTCAGCGTGTCCGGGCGCATCGATGTGAGCGTAGTGACGCTTCTCAGTCTGATATTCAGAGTGGTGAAGGGCAATCGTAATTCCCCTCGCCTTCTCTTCGGGCGCGTTATCAATTTGGTCAACCGACTCTTTCTTTTTAATTAATCCCTTAAGAAAAAGGGTGTGAAGAATGGCCGCGGTTAAAGTCGTTTTACCGTGGTCAACGTGACCAATGGTGCCGACGTTAATGTGCGGCTTTTCGCGAACAAATTTCTCTTTTTCAGCCATTGTTATTTATTATGTTTTCGACCTAATTAAACTTCGTTTAATCGCCTGGTTCGCTCGGCGAACACGAGTATTTTCTGCTCGCATCGCCTCGCTGCCAGCCGTAAGAAGTGTATTGAAGACTATGGGAAGATGTCAAGATTTATTTCCTCCCCTCGATTATCGCCTCCTCTAAGCTCTTAGGCACTGTTTCGTAACGGAGAAACTCCATCATAAACGAACCTCGACCTTGAGTCATTGATCTTAACTTTGTGGCATAGCCGAACATTTCAGATAATGGCACCCTTGCCTCGATCACTTTTACATTCCCCCGATCACTCATTGACTCAATCGCCCCCCGCTTTGAAGAGATATCGCCCGTGACCTCGCCAAAAAATTCAACCGGCGTAATCGCCTGAATTTTCATAATCGGTTCAAGAATAATGGGTTTGGCCCGCCTAAAGCCTTCCTGAAAAGCCATCGAACCCGCGATTTTGAAAGCGGCCTCGGATGAGTCGACCTCGTGGAAAGAGCCGTCGTAAAGCTCGGCCTCCACATCAATTACCCGATAACCGGCGATAATTCCTTTTTCAAGCACTTCTTTAATTCCTTTTTCCACTGCCGGAATATATTCATTAGGAATGGTTCCCCCTTTAATGGAATTCACAAAGACAAAACCGGCGCCGCGCTCAAGCGGTTTTAGTCTTAGCCAGACATGGCCATACTGACCCCGACCGCCGGATTGGCGAATGTATTTTCCTTCAGCTTCAGAGCCGGCCGTTATTGTTTCCCGATAGGAGACCCGAGGCTGGCCCACCGCGGCCTCAACGCCAAATTCCCGCCTCATCCGTTCAACCAAAACCTCAAGATGAAGCTCGCCCATGCCCGAGATAATAGTCTCGCCGGTTTCCGGGTCACCGCTGACTCTAAAAGTGGGGTCTTCTTCGGAAAGCTTTCGGAGAGCCACGCCCATCTTCTCCTGATCTACTTTGGTTTTTGGATTAATCTTCTGGTCAATCACAGGCTCGGGGAATTCAATTTGCTCCAAAATTACTGGATGTTCCGGCTCGGTCAGGGTGTCGCCGGTAGTTGTATCTTTCAAGCCAACCAAGGCGCCGATTTCACCGGCATAGATTTCCTCCACCTCTTCTCGGTGATTGGCATGCATTTTCAAAATCCGGCCAACTCTTTCCTTATTGTTTTTCGAAACATTCAAAATATAACTGCCCCGGGCCAGCTTGCCGGCATAAACTCTAAAGTAAGTTAAACTGCCGACGTAAGGGTCGGTCGCTACTTTAAAAGCCAGAGCGGTGAACGGCTCATCGTCATCCGACTTTCGAGTTATTTCACTTCCCGTCTTCGGATCTATCCCTTTAACTGGCGGAAGGTCTGAAGGCGCAGGCAAATAATCAACCACCCCGTCCAAAACCAGTTGCACCCCTTTGTTTTTTAAGGCTGAACCGCAAAGAACCGGGACCAGCCTTACCTGAAGCGTAGCCCGGCGAAGTCCGGCTCTTAATTCATCAATACTAATTTCTTCACCAGCCAAGTATTTATCAACAAGAGCATCATCATGCTCAGCTATCTTTTCAACTAAATCATGGCGGTATTTTTCCGCCTCCTCTTTTAAATTATCCGGAATCGGCGCCTCAACCACTTTTTCACCGTGACCGCCTTCGAACTTATACGCTTTCATCTGAAGCAGATCAATTACGCCTTCAAACTTAGCTTCAATGCCAATCGGCAGTTGAATCGGAATAGCGTTAGGAGTTAGCCTCTCTTTAATCGACTGCAAACTTTTTTCAAAACTAGCCCCCATCCGGTCAAGCTTATTAATAAAGCAGATCCGGGGCACATGATACTCGTCAGCATAGTGCCAGTTGGTTTCTGACTGGGGTTCCACTCCGGCCACGCCGTCAAAAACCACTACCGCGCCGTCGAGCACTCTTAAAGACCGCTTCACCTCAACCGTGAAATCGATATGGCCCGGCGTATCAATAATATTGATGCGATGCTCATAATTTTTATCATCCCCGCGATAAGTCGGGGTCCAGAAAGTAGTGGTGGCGGCCGAAGTTATCGTAATCCCCCGCTCCCGCTCCTGCTCCATCCAGTCCATCACGGCCTCACCCTCGTGAACCTCGCCGATTTTATGAGAAAGGCCAGTATAAAAAAGCACCCGCTCAGTGACGGTGGTTTTACCGGCGTCTATGTGGGCAATAATGCCGATGTCTCTAACTTTTTCTAAAGGATAAAGTCTAGGCAATTTTTTTATCTCGCAAAATGAGCAAAAGCGCGGTTCGCCTCAGCCATTCGGTGAATATTCTGTTTCTTCTTGATTGCTTCGCCCTCGTTTTTAGAAGCGGCCATTAGCTCCTCGGCTAGTTTCGCCGCCATTGGTTTTCCTTTTTTCGCCCGAGCTACTCCAATAATCCAGCGGCTGGCAAGGAAAAATCTCCGTTCGGGTCTCACCTCAATCGGGATTTGATAATTTGCCCCGCCGATTCGCCTTGAGGTTACCTCAAGCACCGGCATTACATTCTCAAGCGCCTGATCAAAAACTTTAAGCGGCTCTTCTTTCATTTCTTTTTCAATAATCTCCATCGCTCGGTACATCACTTTCTCAGCCACTGATTTTTTACCTTCCTGCATTAGGTAATTAATAAAGCGGCCTAAAGCCACGCTCTCGTGAATAGCGTCGGGTTTGTGGTCTCTTTTATAAACTCTCTTTCTCCTCATGCTTTAGATTTTTTAGCGCCGTATTTAGAGCGCTTTTGCTTTCGCCCTTCAACTCCAGTGGTATCAAGTATCCCTCGGACGACATGATAGCGGACGCCCGGCAAGTCTTTAACTCTACCGCCCCTTACCAAAACCACTGCATGCTCCTGAAGATTGTGGCCAATCCCCGGGATATAGGCTGTCACTTCCTGGCCATTAGTTAACCTGACCCGAGCTACTTTTCTTAAGGCTGAATTAGGCTTTCTGGGGGTGGTGGTAAAAACTTTTAAGCAGACACCGCGTTTAAAAGGCGAAGGCGAATTAACCGGCTTGTTTTTAATGACATTAAAATAAGAACGCAAAGCCGGCGCCTTAGCCTTTTTAGCCAAGGCCTTTTTCCTGCCTCTTTTAACTAATTGATTAACCGTCGGCATAACGCGGGCATAAATATAACAGATTTTTAACTTCCTTGTCTAGTAAAAAATTTTGCGTCTTGTCGGGCTGCCGGGAATCGAACCCGGGCTATATGCACCCCATGCATACGTACTACCATTATACGACAGCCCGAGTCGTTAATTTTTTAAGACACTTAGCGCAAACCAAGCCCTTCTTGCCTGAAGGTAAAGTAGCCTTTTGAAGATTAGGATATTTTCTTTTTTTGACAGTCGGGTTGTAGTGGCCGCGGAGTTTAACCCGGTGGCCAACCATCATTGTCCCCTTGCCGCAAATTTCGCAAACTTTCATATTAGCGATGCTAATTTAAATGATTTAGGCTAGAATGTAAATATCTTGCCATGATGCCGGAAGCTACTATTGTCCTCGTTTTTCAACTCGCCGTTCTTCTCTTTTCGGTAATGCTTCACGAAATCGCCCATGGTCTCGCGGCCTTGAAGCTCGGCGATCAAACTGCCAAGCTCGCCGGCCGATTGACCCTTAACCCGATTAAACATCTAGATCCGGTCGGTTCATTCCTAGTCCCGCTTTTATTAGCTCTCTCACCAGCAGGAATTATTTTAGGCTGGGCTAAACCAGTGCCTTATGATCCCAATCTTTTATACAAAGATTATAAATATGGACCGCTTAAAGTAGCTTTAGCTGGGCCGGCCACCAATCTTTTAATCGCTCTAATTCTTGGACTCGTAATGCGATTCGGAGTTGGTGTAATCTCGCCGGTCGCAGTTCCCTATTTAAGCTCGATAGTGATTTTAAATATTCTCCTCGCGGTTTTTAACTTAATGCCGATTCCGCCGCTTGATGGCTCGAAAGTTTTAAGCACTTTTCTCCCCGCCCGCTATCGTTTGGCTTTTGAAAGCGTTGGCTTTATTGGTATCTTTATTGTGCTTATCTTTCTTTACCTCTTTTTTGGTTTCATTATTGATATTTCCTATTCAATCTTTAATCTGATCGTCGGCCCGGGTGTAAGATAAAAATGGTAAAAATTTTAGATAAAGAGGAACCGGTTCTCTATCAATGCGAAGAATGCGGTTTCCATTATAAAGAAAAGGAGTTGGCAGAAAAATGCGAGGCTTGGTGCCGGGAACATCAAAGCTGTAATCTCGAAATTACGCGTCACGCCGTAGAAGAAGAAAAAACATTATAACATTCTGCAGAATGTTATAATGTTGTGTACTAAGCAAAAATAATTCGACTAATGCTCGCTATTAAACGCGAAAGGCCCGCACGCAGAGCGCGAAACCTTTTCGCGTCCCCGCGGCGGGCCGAAGATCAGTAGGGCAGATGACCGATGAGCTCGAGACATTTCTCCTCGAGTTCGACGGTACCCAGACTCGGCCATCCCGCCCGGAGGACGAAAGTCTGGCGCTTAAGGTCGAGTGCCTCCCACTCGTCCCGACTCATGCCATCCTTGAAGTTGTACTGAAGGTAATCAAGCATGGCCATGATGAGCTTGGCCCTCCTGACTCCCTCATCGAGGGCTGAACTGCTGACTGCCATTCTCGGTTTCACCTCCTTGTTTTAACTCGCGGATCAGCTCGTTGCTGTGCTTCCACTCATCTCGGAACACTGCCGTGAAGATGAGGATTGCGAGAACAACGAGGATGATGACACCCGCCATCTTCATCCCACCCCCTCTTCAAATCAATGTACTTCGAGACACCTTGTCTCGATGTTTTAATACCAGATATACGTGATTTAGTAAACCCTACACCTGAATGTAAGCCCAACTAACTCCTCCCGTCTTCCCCTATTAGGAGCGATTAAAGCGCTCTTTAAATATGCCAAATATGACTAGGAAAATAGCAGTTATTGGGCTTGGTTACGTGGGTCTACCCCTAGCCATTAGAGCGGCTGAAAAAGGCTACCAAGTTGTTGGAATCGACATTGATAAACGAAAAATTAACCTTCTTAATAAGGGAATCCCGCCTATTGGTAATGGCGAATTTGAGAAAAAGTTGAAAAAGAATGCCCCGTCTCTTAATTTTACAAACCACTACAGCGGAATCGAGGAGACGTCAAATATTATTATTTGTGTTCCAACTCCGGTTAATGGAGATAGAACACCGAACTTAGAACCTCTGAAAAAGGCTTGCCTTGGTATTAGCCGATATCTGGCGAAAGGCCAGCTTGTCATTCTTGAGTCAACCGTGAACCCGGGGGTTTCCGAAGGTATTATTTTGCCGATTCTTGAAGATGGCTCGAAGTTAAAAGCAGGTGAGGATTTCTACTTATCCCATTGTCCGGAGCGAATCAATCCTGGGAATGAAGTTAAAGAGCTTCAGCATCTTTACAAAATCCCAAGAGTTGTTGGCGGCTTAGAGAAAAAGAGCTTAAGGAAAACGGTTGCTTTTTACCGCTCAATTATTAACGCCTCGATTAAGCCAATGGGCTCGCTTCAGGAAGCGGAGTCGGTAAAGATGGTTGAAAATATTTTCCGCGATATAAACATCGCCTTAGTTAACGAACTGGCTATGTCTTTCGATAAACTGGGGATCGATGTAGTGAACGTCATTAACGGCGCGGCCACGAAACCCTTTTCTTTTATGCCCCACTACCCAGGCGTTGGCGTAGGCGGTCATTGTATCCCGGTTGATCCTTATTATTTGATTGATTATGCCAAAACTAACGGCTTCCACCACCGATTTCTGGAACTAGGACGGGAAATTAACAGTTCCATGCCGAAATTTACGGTGGAGCTTCTTAAAAGCGCGCTCGGAGAAGCTCACCTTGATATTGATGGCGCCAA
Organism: Candidatus Colwelliibacteriota bacterium; assembly: GCA_016176505.1. GTDB lineage: Bacteria > Patescibacteriota > Minisyncoccia > UBA6257 > Colwellbacteraceae > JACOXB01. The sequence continues at coordinate 27,566 of JACOXB010000010.1, forward strand.
AATCGCCGTACGGATGTTGACGATGATCGCGAGAGTCCGGCCTTTGATGTAATTCACGAAATTAAAAAAGAAGGCGGCGAGCCGATTGTTTTTGACCCCTATCTTAAGGAGAAATCTGATGCCGAGAGCCTTAATCAGGCCCTCGAAAAGGCAGAAGCGGTGGTAGTGACCACGGCCCATAAGCCCTTCCGCAGACTTTCACCTAAAACCCTGGCTGAAAAAGGCATTAAGGTCGTTATTGATGGCCGGAATGCCCTTCCTAAAGAACGGTTTCTCGAGGCCGGCTTAGTTTACCGAGGTATTGGGAGATGAAACAGCTAACCGCAAAAATAAAAACTTTTCACAAAGAAAGAGGCTTGAGCACCTGGATGATTTTCTATCTCCTGGTTTATTTAGTGCTTGTTATTAAATTTGTTACTTTCCAGGAGCTTGATAATAACTTCCTCTTCGGCGTTTACAGTATTGCTGTTTCCGTCTTTATTCTTTCGCGTTTCGCGCTGGCCTATCTTTACGACCCCAAAGGGATTCTGACCGACGAGAACTACGAGCCAACCGTTTCTTTTGGTATTCCGGTGAAGAATGAGGAAGACAACGTTAGAGAAACAATCCTTCGGATTGCCCAATCTGATTATCCAAGAGATAAGTTTGACATCATCGCGGTTAACGACGGCTCAACTGATAACTCGCTTGAAGAAATGAGAGCGGCCAAAGCGATCGCCTCCGGGTACGGAGTTAAGGTGAAAATTATTAATTGGAAAGTTAATCGAGGCAAACGTGAGGGTATGGCTGAGGCGGTTCGGCAATCAACAAGCGATATTATTGTCTTTGTTGACTCAGACAGTTTTGTTGAACGAGATGCGGCCAGAGCTTTTGTGAAATACTTCAGCGATCCTCGAGTAGCGGCTGTAGCTGGTCATGCTTATGTGGCCAATGCCGATGTGAACACCTTAACCAAAATGCAGGCGGTTCGTTATTATGTGGCTTTTAAGGCTTACAAAGCGGCCGAGGCTCTTTTCGGATCAGTTACCTGCTGTTCTGGCTGTTCTTCGGCCTACCGCCGAGAGTATGTCCTCCAAGTACTCGAACCCTGGCTTTATCAGAAATTCATGGGCGTCCGCTGTACTTATGGCGATGACCGCAGCTTAACTAATTTCCTTTTGAAAAAAGGTTATAAAACTATATTCGCGCCTGAGGCGATTGCCCACACCATTGTTCCTGAAACGATGAAGCAGTTTTTGCGCCAGCAACTCCGCTGGAAAAAGTCCTGGGTCAGAGAAAGCTTGAAAGCCGGAGGTTTTATGTGGAAGCGGAATCCCTTAATGGCCCTGTCGTTCTATCTCGGTATTTTCCTCACTCTAATGGCGCCGGTAGTGGTTGCTCGAGCCATGATCTGGTATCCCTACGCCACCGGCCGATTTCCTTTTTACTACATCATCGGAATTTTCCTGATGGCTTTGATTTACGGACTTTATTACTTTCTCCACACTAAAGACCGAAACTGGGTTTATGGCATTATCTTTACTACTTTCTACACCTTAATCCTGATGTGGCAGCTGCCTTACGCCATTGCCACGATTAGAGATCCAAAATGGGGCACACGATAGATAAAAATAAATTAGGCGTTTTCCTTCTAGTCGCTTTGGTTCTCGGCGCTGGTATTTATGTCTTTTCCCTGAAACAAGATTTTATTGAAGCCTTCGAGCTCTACCAAGTTAAGGCCTATACTACCGGCTTTGAATACGGCGTGCTCCGAACCAGCGATCTTCTGGCGTCTATCGTGAGCTTAGGCAGGGAAAGGGCCTTGGCCGAAACTAACGCGAACACCGAGGCGGTGCCGGTCCTGCTCTACCACGGCATTCCCAATAAAGCTAGGGGTGACTATGATGTAGCCCTTGACGAATTTAAACAGCAAATGATTGCCTTAAAACTTGATGGCTGGCAAACCATTACGCTCGATGAGCTCTACCGATTTAAGAAAGGAGAAATTGCTCTGCCGGAGAAATCATTCTTAATTACTTTTGACGATGGCCGCAAAGATAGTTATTACGCTGCTGACCCGGTTTTGCGTTCTCTTGGCTACAACGCGGTTATGTTTGTCGCCACTATTGAACCAAACGTCCTTGAAGAAAGTAATTATTATCTTGAGGCGGACGAGCTCGAAAGGATGGCCAAAACCGGACGCTGGGAAATACAATCGCACGGCCATTCTGCTTCTAGGCCAACCGTTATAGATTCGAACGGCACAACCGAGCATTTCTTATCAAACCGCGTTTGGCTCCGAGAAGAAAATCGACTTGAAACCGAAACCGAGGCCGAAGCCAGAATTAAAAACGATCTTAATCAGTCAGAAGACTATCTCGAGAAGCTTACTGGTAAAGACGTAATTGCTTTTGCCTTTCCTTTTGGCGATTTTGGCTATGCTGGAGCAAATTTCGAAGAGGCTGAAAGCATTGTTCTAGCGGCCGCGAACGAAATCTATCCCCTCTCCTTTTATCAAGCTGACGTCTCACTTCGCGGCAGGCGTTTCACGGCTGAATATCCCGAACCGGGCGGGAATTCATTTTTTATCGCCCGGATTGAGCTCCATCCTGGTTTAAGGGGCGAAGAATTAGTGCGGCTAATGAACGGTGTTTCGGCAAGGACTCTGCCATACGAAGACAGCTTTGATGAAGATAATGATAACTGGATTATCACCTGGGGCGATGTCGCTTATGCCGGGGGCAATCTTGAGATGAAAGCCACGGCCGAAACCACCGGCAGTATGACTATCCTTGATGGCTCAAAAACTTGGCAAAATTATTCTTTCAAAGCCAAAATCCGAGATTTTCGCGGCAGTAATCTTTACTTAATTTTCCGGTTTCAGGATGATAATAACTTTGCCGCTTGTAATTTTGGCCGCGACCGAGTTCATGTTGAAGAAACGATTAACGGTCGAAGAGAAGTTATTCGAGGCGCGAACCAGATCCTGCTTTACCCGGCAAGCGGTTTCGACGTTGAAGTCAGAGTTAGTAATCGCGGCATTGAATGCCTTTATAACGGCCAAGTGGTGGCCGGCAGCCAGTTTCTTGATTTAGCTCTAAGCAATGGTGGTATTGGCTTAAAGGGCTGGGACCAAACTCTGGGCGAGAGCAGGATCTTAATCGAAAGTATTATAGTCGAACCCTACGAAAGAGTGGGAACGGTCCAATGGTAAACACTTTGATCTCGGGCATTATTTCTATTTTTATAGGGGTTCTGGTAAACCCCTTTCTTTTTATACCGAGGAGTGATCTGGGGGCCAATCTTTACGTTTACCCTGGAAAAGAAAGCGAATCCAAATTACTCGAAGAGACTGGCAATCAAGCCATGAGTCAAAATTCTGACTGGTGGCTTAACTCAGGCGGCCTGATTTTTTGGAATGGAGAATCGGGTCGAACTATCCAGGGGGCTTTATCCATTTTTGATAAGTGGCGTCAGATCTATCAACGGACCAATTCCCTGGATACTGATAATGGCGAACATCCTCAAAATATTTTTCGCTTAGTCAGTCGAAATGAGTTACAAAGCCTTGAACAAGAAGTTTATTTTAAAATTAACCGAATTAATCTAAGCCAGAGCCCAAACCGCAACCAATCGAATGGCGTTCTCTTTTTCAATCGCTATCTTGATGGCGACAATCTTTACTACGTCGGCTTAAGAGTCGACGGCCAAGCCGTAATTAAAAAGAAAATCAACGGGATTTACTATACAATGGCCATTACACCGGTTTATAAAGACGGTTTCGGATATAATCGGGACTCTAATCCGAATCTTTTACCAGAAAATCAATGGATTGGCATCAGAAGCCGAATCTTGAATGATGAAAGTGGAAAAGTTAATATCGAACTTTTTATTGATAAAGAAGGGAACGGGAATTGGGTTTCGATTCTAAAAGCCGAAGATAATGGTAAATATTATGGCGGCAAGGCAATTAAAAATGCCGGTCGCTACGGCATTCGGACTGATTTTATGGATGTGGAGTTTGAGGGCTACAAAGTAGCCAGTATATAGTATTCAGTATCTCGTATTAAGTATTCGGAAATAAAAAAATGTCCCGCTGCTTCACGAATTCCCGGCTTCTCAATAAGGTGGGTGACCGCAGTTCTAGCCCACGGGCTAAAATCAATTAGGTCTCCCCTAAACCACTACTTTGATCCGGAATCGTGGAGGCGGGACATACTTATTATAACAAAATTCACTGGAAATGTTGTGGATAAACTGCGAGTTTAGGGACAAATGGTCAAGAGACTCTGGGGAGGCGGTTTTGGCGGGTTGACATCGGAGGGCATTACTGGCGAGAGAACGAGAATTCGTTCTCCCGCCAGCCTTTGCCGATCCCTAGAGCTGTACCACTCCGCGCTTGTCGAACGCGTACTGCTTGTCGTCGCAGATCACGAAGCTCCAGAGATGATGATCGATGGGCCAGAAGCCCTTGACCACGCGCCTGCCGTTCTTGCCGGGTTCAGACTGGAGGTAGACATCCCCGACCCTGCTTTTCCGGCCAGTTCTGATCGTCGTCCATGGGTCGGTCTTGCGCAGCCGAACCTGGACTTGGGTTCCTTTTTTCTGAAGCTTACCTGCCAAAAGTTCCACCTCCCCCTCGTCTATCGGTCTCTAAACGTACTAACTGGAGCCCCGTAGAATCGAACCACCCCCTTTCCTTACCTCGCAGGCTCCCCTCCGAGTCCCTCCGTGCCCAGAGGGCAACCTGCCAGAAATAAAACCGGCCTTCTTTGCTGAAGGCCGGTTCTTTGTCTATTTTGGTTATTTCTTATCCTCTAATTCGACAAAAACCAGCCTTCTCTCCGAGAAGAATAAAAAGGATAAAGTAGACAACCCCACCCAGGCTGATTTTTCTCGAATCCCTTTCCATAATAAAACTCATCTTAAGGAAATTACTCGTATCCGTCAATTAGAAACTGTGGAAAAGTAAAATTCTTGCTATTCGTCCACACCATAGCGTTTATAAGAATAAATCGGCTGATCGCCAAACCAATACTTAATTTCGTGCTCTGCTTCGGCCGCGGTTTCCGAAGCGTGCAGAATATTAGCGACCGCCCTTTGCTCAGCGTTCGCGACTGCTGGCGAATCAGCTGAGAAATCTCCCCGAATCGTTCCCATGTCAGCCAGATAAGGAATGGTCGGACCAGCGATTTTCCGAACCATATCAACGGCGTGGACTCCTTGAACCACTATCCGAACTAAAGGAGCCGAAGTCATATAGTTTATAAGCCAACCCCGGATCATTTCTCCGAGTTCGAGCGGTTCTTTCGTGCCCACAGACTCGATCGGATCAATGCCATACTTTTCATAAGTTACGAGGGTTTTGTGGCCCAAGCGCTCCTTCCAAGCTTTATCTTTAGGATAATGGCCATCAATTAATTCTTTAGTCGGCTCAAACATCTCCAGGGCAACAATCTTTAAATCGCGCTGTTCGAATCTCTTAATTACTTCTCCGATTAATCCCTTTTGGACTCCGTCGGGCTTAATAATAACTAAGGTTTTTTCTTCTTTAATCTCTTTCACTTTTTCTTTTTGATTTCTATTCCTAATTCTTTTAATTGTTTTTCCTCGATCTCTGATGGCGCGCCAGTCATCAAATCCCGTCCGTCACCAGTTTTAGGAAAAGCCATTACCTCCCGCAGATTCGGTTCATTTAAGAGCGGGATAAGCATTCTGTCAAAGCCAATTGCAATCCCGCCGTGAGGCGGCACGCCGTAGCTAAAAGCCTCGAGCATATGTTCAAATCGGCTTCTCCCTTCTTCTTTAGGAATGCCCACCAGCTCAAAGACCTTGGCCTGCACTTCAGGATCAGTAATCCGGATACTGCCGCCGGCAATCTCATAACCGTTTAAAACTAAATCGTGCTGCCAAGAGCGAACCTTAGCCGGATCTGAATCCAAAAGCGGAATATCGCTCGCTCGTGGCGCCGTAAAAATGTGGTGATGAGGGTCCCAGCGTTTTTCCTCTTCGTTCCACTCAAACATGGGCCAACCAACAATAAAACAAAAAGCGAGTTCATTAGGATCTTCTTTATTCTCACGTAAATCAGGTTTGTCAGCTTTGTACTTCGCCATTGCCTCATCGTAAGAAATCCTCGGAAATGGAACTTGGGTAATTCTCTTTTCCGGAAATAGTTTTCCTACCAGTTCAATAAACATTTCTTCAATCAAGGAGAGAATCTCCTCTTGGCTCATAAAAGAAACCTCGATATCAATTTGGGTGGCCTCGCCATAAGCCCGATCAGCCCGCGGATCCTCATCCCGGAACACCCGAGCCAACTGAAAGTAGCGTTCAAGCCCAGCCACCATTAGCATCTGTTTAAACTGCTGGGGTGATTGGGGCAGAACATAAAATTTACCTGGATGAAGTCGAGCTGGCATCACAAACTCCCGGGCTCCTTCAGGCGTACCCTTGGTGATATAAGGGGTTTCGATTTCAGTAAACCCCCAGTCACTCAAAAATTTTCGGACAAACTGAGCCGCTTGGTGACGAATGACTAAATTCCGCTTTAATCTTTGTCTTCTCAAATCAAGATAACGATATTTAAGGCGGAGCTCCTCGTTTATTTCGTAGCCGTCGGTATCAAGCGGGAACGGTGGCGTCTCGGCTTTAGCGAGAACCTCGAGCTCGCTCACACCAACTTCAAGATTGCCAGTCTCGAGATTCGGGTTTTTCATCTCTTCCGGCCGCTCGACTACTTTGCCCTTAATCTGAATTACCCATTCCGGACGCAGCTCATCAGCTTTTTTTCGAAGATTCTCGTCTTCACCCCGAAAAACCAGTTGAGCTAATCCTTCTTTGTCTCTCAAATCAATGAAAATTAATTTGCCGTGGTCGCGTCGGCTATCCACCCAGCCAGCCAGTTCCACCTCCTCGCCGACTTTCCCAAGAATCTCTATCGAATAAATCCGCATTAATCAAAGTATAACCCTACTCTCGACCCACTCCAACTATACCATCGTTAATAATCAGATGAACTGTTCCGTTTTCATCGGTCCGATAAACCCGGCTGCCGACTGAAGCTAAACGGCTCAAAACAGCTGAAGTTGGATGACCGTAGGGATTATTCTCCCCTACTTCGATTACGCCAATTTTAGGCGTTGTTTCAGCTAAAAATTTCAGCCCAGTGGCTGTTCGCGAGCCATGATGGCCAACTTTTAAAATATCAGCGTCAAGGTCATAATGCTCGGTTAAATAATTCTCAACCTCAAAACCAGCATCGCCGGTAAAAAGAATTTGGGCACCTTCAGCCTCAAGCTCAAGTACTAACGAACTATTATTTAATTCGCTTGAGTTTCGAAGCTGGTTTGTCGGAGAAAGAACGCTGATTAAGTTTTCCCCGTACCTGATTTTATCTTTAGCCCCAAGGGTAATAACCGGGATTTCTTTGCTCTTCACTAAATTCCAAAAATCCTGCCATTCTTTACCTTGACCTTCTCGACCGTTCCAAATAATCGCTCCGATTCTATAACGTTCAGCCACATCATAGAGCCCACCATAATGATCAAGCTGAGGGTGAGTAAGAATCACCAAATCAATATAACGATCAGTTGGCCGAAGTACTCGCGCCAATTCGAAAAGCACTTCTTTGCCTGGCCCGCCATCAATTAAAACTTTTGCGCCTCCGGGTAAAACTAAAAGCTCGCTGTCTCCTTGGCCAACATCGAGAAAATAAAGGTCGAGTTTCTCATCTCTCGCGGCTGCAACGTAATACCAAACAAAAAGATTAAAGCCAATTAAGACTAAAAAGCTTAATGACAAATATTTCATAGCTCAAGAATAAGCCGACAATCCAGCTACTTATTAAAGATAGACTATTTGAAACAAGGCCCAAAGCCGCCGTGATAAAACCGAAAAACATGGTGAGTGGAATCGCCTCAAGCACGAGGATATTAGATAAAAGTGCGGTTGGTGAAATATAACCGAAACTAGTAAGCAGAATCGGCGAAACCGCCAGTTGAGCTGAAAAAGTTTGGAGAAAAGTAGTTCGCCAATTTAACCAGCCGTTCTTCCCGAAAAACCGAATCCAGTTTTTGAATCTCGGATAAAGATAAACAATGCCGATGGTGGCGGCAAAGGATAGCTGGAATCCAAGGTCAAATCTCAAAAGGCTTGGATTTAATAAAAGCATTAGAAGAGCCGTCAGGGTGATAGCATTTCGGAAACTATAAATCCGGCTTTGGTTTTGAGCCAAAAGTAATATTAAGCCCATAATACCGGCCCGGACTGCTGAACTTTGAGCGCCGGTCATTAAAACAAAAGTGGGAATGGTGAAAATACTAAGGTAAAAAGCTTTGCGCCTGCCGATAAGACCGGCGAGCACTCCGGCTAAAGTCGTGCCGATAATCGCGATGTTATAACCAGAAAGAGCCACAATGTGAGTCGTGCCGCTTTTCCGCAGAGCCTCATCAAATTCTTTAGTAAACTCACTTCGTTCGCCAAAGAGAAGCCCAGAGAGAAGTGAGGCTTTCTCTTGAGGCAGGACCGAGTTGATATTGGAAACCATTTTTTCTTTCAGTCCAAAAAGGGAGGATTTGATAAGGTTCCCCTGGTTTTGGCCAATGACCCTCACTCCGGGTTCGAAAACGAGATTAAGTGAACCGCTTGGTGATTTTTCGATTTTACTATTGACCTCGAGCACTTCGCCGTAGCCGAATTTCGGCAAAGGCGGAAGATACAACCGGACCTCGCCCTGGTACGGCTCTCTAAGTTTCAAATCCACTTCCTGGCCAGTCAAAGTATCTTTCGGCTCTCGGAAAACCACGCCCGTGAAGGTCTGCCCATCACCTGACGGTAGAATCTCTTGATTAAGAACGTTATAAAAATGAAAATAGAAAAACCCGAGAAAACTTATTAAAGACAAGATAAAGATAAACTTCGACCTCAAGCTAAAACCGAACCAGGCCAGAAGAATCGCGAGAATTATCCCGAGCCAAAAACTAATCTCAAAACTGGCAAACCCAATCCCTAGAATGAAGAAGAGGGCCGAATAAAAAGCGAGATTATAGAGCGGCATTATATCAAAGTTAGAAGTTTAAAAATTAAAAATCAAAAAGTGGAAAGGCCCGACGTGGACCTTTCCGCGCCGGGCCGACTAGCAGCCAGGGCCGCAGACGTAGTCGTGGAAGAAGCAACCCTTGCCTGATCGGCAATCGGGGCATTCTTTTCGACGTTGTTGTGCGCGCGTCCGTGCTGCTTGCGCCAGCAACCGATCAAGCGCCTCTTCCCTCCTCTTCTCTTCCTCCTCTCTCCGCTTTCGGAGCTCTTGTTCGTGCCTAGAACGCGTGTACCCGATAGCGAACGGTGTCGGCTGAATCATCCCCCCACCGCTCCTTCGCCTTCTCGTACGCCGCTCCCATCATCTCTCCTTTCTAGCATCGATCGCTATGCTCGTAGCACCAAGCCGTACCTTCTCTCTTCGCTGCTGGGCAGCCACAACCCTTGCTGTAATCAGCTAGAGATCTGATCGCCCTGGCCTCTAACTCTAGCTCACTGGCTTGGCGGTGAAGCCGCCACGCTTCTTGCTCCAACTCTCTGGCGCGTTGATCTACGCTCTTGGGTTTGGCTTGCGGAGCAGGAGGACCAGAGGCGGCGGTAGCCCACCGCTCTTCGGCGCGCTGACGAGCTGATTTGGTCTCCATCTTACTTCTCCTTTCTCTCGTCTTTCAGTCTCATGAACCCGTAGTTGCCGTCAGGCTTCCGACCGAACCACTGACCCGGTGGCGCTTGCCGGTTCATCTCCCTAACTAGGTCGGCTAGGAACATGTTCGCCCACAATTCGCCGATTACCGGATTCAGTTTCTTCAGCCAGAGCAAGAGTTCGGTGAGCATCTCCTCCTCTGTCTGATTCGCCGGATTTACCATTCCATCCACCTCCTTTCTATATTCTCAAGGTTCTGGTGCCGAGTTTCGTCCTTTGCCTATTTCAGGCGGGACTCGTCGGGGCGAGTTTGACTCGCCGACTCGGTCTGCCCGGGAGAGCGATTTAGTTTCATCACTCTCCCGGGACCTTGTGCGCGGAGCTAGTCGTCCGGGTCGTTCGAGTCGTCCCAAATGGCCTCCTCGAACTCCTCGGGGACGCTCTCCCACGCGCACTCCAAGCAGTCGAACCAGTCGTTTCCGTGTTCGCAAAACTCTTCCTCTTCCACCTCTTGCTCCTTTCCGTGGGTCTGGCCGCTTAGCTTTGTGCTAGCAGGTCGTCAGGTTGTTTCAAGGTGCTTCCTTGAGGGCGGCTATGCCCTCAGGAGGCAGGACGTCCTTGGACTCCGAGCCTCCCGAGGGTATAAAAACCGCCGCGGCTAGCGGCGGTTCGGCCCAGATTGCCTGTTTTAGGTTTAAAAAATCGCCTTCCCGGCGACCTTTCTCTGACTTTATTTTGGAGCTTCTTTTTCCTGAATCTCCTCATTTTGTCCATATATTATAGCATAGTCGATATCGCTTGTCAAGGCCCCCTTTAGCCCCATAAATAAAGGACTTTTGGCCTAGAACTCTATCCCCTCTTTAGCCAACTTCCCCTTATTAAGCGGGTGCTTGACTTCTTTCATTTCAGTCACAAGATCAGCCTTATCAATAAATGATTGAGGCGCGTCTCGGCCAGTTAGAATCACGATTTTATCTAGCGGAATATTTTTTAACACACCGAGGGCTTCTTCTTCGTCGAGCAAGCCAAGCGAAACCGCCACATTGATTTCATCAAGAATAATCATATCCCAAGAACCGCTTGCTAATTCTTTTTTAAAATAGTCAAAAGCCTTCTCGGCCGCCTCAATGTGTTCACTTTTCGGCAGATTGTCATCCAGAATCCCAACAAATCCCAAACCCCTTTTTTCTAGGCGAAACTCGCCTTTACCGCGTATTTCCATAAAATCCTCGCCCGCTTTCCAGGAAAGACTCTTAATAAACTGGATCATTAAAACCCGCTTGCCTTGACCAACCGCCCGCGCCGCCTGCCCCAAAGCGGCAGTTGTCTTTCCTTTCCCGTTTCCAGTAAAAATTACAAGCATGCCCTAATTATAAGCTCAATCTCGAAGAACGCTTAACCCCCTCTACCCGCTACGCCCGCATTCACTGCTTTGCTATAGTAAAGCGCTCATTTATGGCGGATACATAACACCATACTTTGTCCGGACTGACGGGCCATATAGTTTTTTCAAATCAGGCGGCGGTTTACGATGGCTATACACTTTTTTCTTTCGCTCGGTCTTACCACGATCGTAGTAACTTCGATAACTTGTTTCCTTTGTGGCCTTTTTAATAACGCTAATAGTTTGAGATGAAAGCCAAAGTTCCTCAGCAATCTGGCGATAGCTCTTCCCTAGACGCAGTTTTTCCATCACCGCGGTACGCAAAACTAAATTGCGACGTTCATAAGGGGTGACTAGCCGCATTAAAAGCGGCTGTGACTTTGAGATCTTTCGCCAGCAAGCCTCTTCCCATTTTTGGCGCGAAGAGTAATTACTAATCGGGGGCAAATTCATGGCGATGAATATCAGTTTAATTTATTCTATCATACTGCTTTGCTGTAGCAAAGCAGTATGATATCTTAGTCTCGTTAACGTCAGATACCATTAATGTCGTTGATACTAGCGCTACTAAGTGCTTTGATGCATCAAAGCACTTAGTATGAAATTAATCGGGTTTATAGAATTAATCAGGTTAAGATGTTTAAAAACGTGAAGCCCCCGTCATGAAGACCGGGGGCTGTAGGCAGCGATTATGCGTGTCCTCCGAGGGCGAAACGAAGTTTTTCGCTGGTCTCAGAATCCAACACGACCATGTTCCGCCTTGGGGTCTTCTGGGAACCCGGAACAGGCATGCCGTGCTGACGGAAGACCTCCTCCTCGGCCTTGTCGATCGCCTCGAGCCCGAGACCGAACCCCATCGCCGTGAGGCCGACGAGTAGCCCGTTCGTTGCCTCATGGGGCTTGAGCCAACCCATGAGACGACCCACGAGCACCAGACCGTTCCAAACCGCACCAACCTTGATCAGGGGATTCATGTCCCCTCCTTTCCGACTCGAAGAACAACAGTTGTGCTTGGCTGAAAGTAACACTAGTTTCTCGTTCCGTCAACCAATTATTACTCCGCCGCCGAGCATCTCGTACCCGTAACCCGCCTTCGCTCCGCTACGGCAAGGCAAGTAAAAAACAGCTGATTGTCCCGGAGCTACAAATTTTTGAGGATGCTCAAAAAATACCCTGTACCTGGTGCCTGGCACACTGTACAGTTTTGCGGGAACAAGCGGCTGGCGATAACGAACCCGAACGAAAATATCGCCTCCCTCTATTGGGTTGATAAAATTGACGTCGGTGAGTTCGATTTCGTTTCGATAAAGAGACTCATCGCTCTCCCTGGCAAGAACAACCGTATTTTTCTCGACGTCTTTTTCAGCTACGTAATGAGGTTCATTTAAGGCGACCCCTAAGCCATGACGCTGGCCAATAGTGTAAAAATGAGCACCGGAATGAGCGCCGACTACTTTCCCATCGCTATCGAAAACTCTCCCCTGTTTTTGGGGAAGATATTCGCTTAAGAATTCTTCAAGCGTTACCTTGCCGACAAAACAAATACCTTGAGAATCTTTTTTCTCGGCTGTCGGCAATCCCGCATCTCTCGCCATCTTTCGCACCTCACTTTTTAGATAATCGCCAATCGGAAAAAGACAATACTTTAACTGCTCTTGAGTCAAAGTCCATAAAAAATACGACTGGTCCTTCTGCTCGTCCCGAGCAATTTTCAATTTCCAATTTTCAGTTTTCAAATCTTTTTCAAGTCGAGCGTAATGACCAGTCGAGATGTAATCCGCTCCCATCGCGAGCGCTTTTTCTAAAAACAAGCCGAACTTGATTTCCTTATTGCACATCACATCCGGATTCGGCGTTAAGCCTCGCCGATAGCCTTCAATCATGTAATCAACCACTTTTGCCTTGTATTCTTTTTCGAGATCAAGCACATAAAATGGGATGCCGAGGTGATTGGCCACCCTTCTCGCATCATCGGCTTCTTTTACATCACAGCCATCCCGATTCCAGCAGCGCAAATGAATCCCGGTTACCTCATATCCCTGGTTTCTTAATAATAATGCCGCAACGGATGAATCAACGCCGCCGGACATTGCCACAAAAACCCTTCGACTACGCTCAGGGCTTTCAGCTTTCTTGTTATACTCGTTCCGCATATTCTCCAGTTTGAGTATTAATTCTCACAATATCGCCTTCATCTACAAAAAGAGGAACATTTATTTTAGCCCCGCCTTCAATTGTCACTATCTTAGTGCCGCCGGCAGCCGTACTGCCACGGATAGCAGGCGGTGCCTCAATCACGCGATACTCTGCCTTAATCGGCAGTTCAATACTAAAAATTTCCCCTTCTTTGTCAAACCTAAAAGCAATTACATTCATTTTCGGTTTTAAAAAAACCCTTGATGCCCCCAAATCCTCCTCGCCGAGCCTAAACCGATTAGCTGGCTTGCCCTTTTCATGGAACCAATACTCATCTCTTTTTGCGTAGACAAACTCGGCCTCCACTCTTTCAAGCTCGGCCTCTTCAAATTTATCTCCGGGCTTAAAGTTTCGACTGACTAAACGGCCAGTTTTAACCTGCCGGAGTTTTGTCTGGACTACGGCTCCGCCCCGACCCATGTGAAGATGGCTTACCTCAAGAACAGCGTGCGGTCCTTCAGGTAAAATAATAATTTTCCCCTTTTTAAGGTCATTGATTGAAAGGCTCATTTCCTCCTAAAGCTTTTCTTAGTCTTTCCCGGTCAATTTCTTTTCTCTTTTTCTCTGGTCGAGGCGGCGGCGTTTTTAATATCTCAAGCTCCCGTTCACCTCGCCGCTCCACTTTTTGCTGGATTAACTCTGTCTCGCCCAGCCACTCACCATGAATTTTTTTCTCCACCATTTCTCTCGCGGTCGCATAAAGTCGACGGGTGTTTTCAATAATGTCATCAACAAAAGATTCTTTAGGCAACGGCGTTGGCGGCAGGGTTACGGCTGAAAATGGCCGTGAGGCAATGCCGTCAATCATCATCCGCACATAAATACTATGTTTAGCTAAATTGACCAAATCGCTCTCGTCAAAATAGGGGACGAATTCTTTCTCCAGAAACTCGGCGTCCTCTGGCCCAACCCGAAAAACAATCATCGTGCCGACATTGCCGAAAATGGCGTCTTTCACCGCCGTATAAGTCCGGCCCATTTCACCGGTGAGCTGGCCAATATACTGGTGAGCCAAAACTAGATCCAGACGATACTTTCTCGCCTCGGAAAGAATATTGGCAAAAGATTCGGTCGAAAAGTGCTGGAACTCATCAAGATAAAGAAAGAAGTCGCGTCGTTCTTCCTCCGGTATATCAACCCGGCGCATGGCCGCAACCTGGAGCCGAGTCACAAGCAAAGCGCCAAGAAGCGAAGAGTTTTCTTCGCCAATTCGGCCCCGAGCTAAGTTGGCAATCAGAATTTTCCCCTCATCCATAACCTGGCGCAGATTCATTGAAGAATGGGGTTGGCCAATAATATTTCTGATTAAAGGGTTTGAAACAAACTGCCCTACTTTATTTAAAATGGCGGCCACGGCTTCAACTTCAAATCTTTCTGAATATCTAGAAAATTCATTCACCCAGAAGCTTTTGACCACCGGATCAGTTAAATTAGCGACGAGTTTATCGCGATATTTTTTGTCTGAAAGAATGCGAACAATGCCAAGCAGAGTCGCGTCCGGATATTCGAGCAGAGTTAAAAGAGCATTATTTAAGATGTATTCCATTCTGGCCGACCAAACATCAGGCCAGATTTTTTTGAAAACTCCAAGTACGCCTGCGGCTATTAAGTGCCGCTGAGACTCCGAAACCCGTTCGAGCGGGTTAAAACCAATGGGGTATTCCGTATCATGGGGAGCAAAATACACTACATCGGCCGCTCTTTCTTCCGGCACTAGACGCAGGATTTTTTCGGCAAACTCGCCGTGCGGATCAAGTAATCCCACGCCGCGGCCAGCCATAATGTCGTTCACAATCATATTCTCCATCATGGTGGTTTTGCCCACTCCGGTTTTCCCGACAATATAAATATGCCGGCGCCGATCGTCGGTTTTAATACCGAACTTCACATTCCGATTACGGAAGTTAGTCTGGCCAATAATGGTTGTATCAGATCCGATAAGCATTACGCCCTTATTCTACTCCTCTATTACCGGAAGGTTAATCGGTGCCTCACCTTTCCTAGCCTCAAGGGCTCTGACTCTTGCCGGTGTTACTGCGGTAGTGGGCACATGAAAAAGGGTGGCTAACTCTTCAGTGTTAAAAACGCTTGTTTTTAGCTCAAGGCCAAAGCGAAGCGGCACTGGCTGAGGTATATCCCGGTTAACATAGTGCAGCCAGATAAATTTTCGCCTCCGTTCAAGCCGAACTTGGCGCATCTTCTTAGTTATCCTGAATGGTTTGGCTATAAAGTAAGCCGAAGTCATGGTTAGGAAATTAGGTTTTATCGAATTCAGATTATAGGTATTAAAGTGCCGCGTCGCGCCGAAAAAGGCATCGACGTTCTCGCCCGTAAAAGCGTCTCGATTATCAATGTAAACCATCCGCCACAGCGCTTCGAAGCCAAGTTTTGATAACTTATTCTCAACTGCTTTTAGGGCATCTTGCTCGCCCGGAGTAGTACGCGGAGGAGGTTCGGCCGGTTTATCGCCGCCGGCTCCCCACTCAGGTTCCTTAACCAGCGCCACCATAAAATTCTTTAAAAATTGGCTAGTCGAACCGAACCGGTCTTTCTTTTCTTCTTTTTTTCGGCCGGATACTTTATCAACTACTTCTTTCCCTTTTTTCACCCAGTCATCGCTCACCGGCCTTATTAAAAGCTGGCTCAATAATCTTTCGTCTCCCCTTAGATTGGCAACTGCTTCGATAATAACACCAATAGGATCTACCAACTCTTCTTCAGTGCTTGCTTCAAAAGTAGGATAGGTTTTAATCGGGTAAGCATCTTCTCTCGCGAGAATTAGGTCAGTGCCAAATAATTGGAGTTTCTCATTCGGTAAATTAGGCGCTATTTCATTAATGTAATCAGGCACTTCTTCAAGTTCAGCCTCGGGATACTGAGAGAAAAAAGATGCTTCTACAAGCTTGCGAAATTCGGCTGGCGCTCGGACGAAAAAACGAACACCGGAGGCCTCACCAACCATCTCGAATGACATCCAATTTTCAACCTTACCTTTGGTATAGCGATCTTTTCGGCCGGGCGGATAAGTAATCTGATAAAGGTTGGCAAAAACCTGCTCCATGGCCTTGGCTGATTTCAAGTTCTCCCGGGGAATTTTAATCTCGAGTAGTACCCATTTAATCGAGCGGATATAAGCCCGGGTGATGTCTGTCAGCCACCATTCGCGAAAAATTACCGCGATTGTGACGGGAATAATAAACCACCAGAAAGATAGGACGGATTCGATGCCTGATTCGAAGATTTCCTCAATCATTGATGGCGTAAGTGCCCCGGCCAACCAAAACAAACCGCGGATCACGAATTAACTCATTGTGAACCGTGGCCGGAGCCCTTTTCCGCTCATCTAAGCTGTTAACTAAGCGCGCAATTTCAGTAAAGTGAAGCGGATTATCAGATTTCTTAAGCACGAGGTAGGCCTTATCGCGCACTGTCTTTGGCGCCACGTGAACCCAGTGGTCCGCGCCGAGATCCCCATAAGGACCGCTGGCGAATCTTTTCGAAAGCGTTAAATAGTTAACCACTAATGGTTCGGGGATTTTATATTTAGGCACAACAACGGCCAGGTACCGGCTAAAATCATGTTTATCCAAACTTAGGAGATGGCGAACCAAATCCTCGGCTTTCTGCAAAACTTTTGGTTCGGTATACCAGACCAAATGCCATTCGTCATTCGATCGATTAATTAGCGGCCGCTCTAAAACTTTAGCCAGAAAATGAAGCTGATTATAAAGCAGGTCTTCGCCGCGCTTATCATCCAAAAGAATTGAAAAATCCCGAGCCAAAAAATCACTCCGCCGCAGGCCGCCAACATCGGTTAAATAAGTCTCGACTAATTTTAAAAATTTGGCTGCTTCTTCATGGGCTTTAATTTTGGCCCGAATCGAGTCAAGAAAAGCAGCTTCAATCTGCCTCACTCGCTCTCGAGTCAGACTATATTCATCCCCCAAATCAGCCAAAGTCCTTGTTTTCGGCGATTCAAGCCCATAGCGATGGCTCACAATCCGCCTAGTTCTTTTGTCAGCCCCGCCTAATGCCTCAGAAATTAAGGCATCAAGATCAAATCCCTCTTTAGTGCTTAACATGGTTTAATTATACTTTTAAAATCTTGATAAATCGGTTGATAACTCTATTCTACAATAAAACCGAGAATTTGAAAAGGGGGTACCCCCACGCCCTGAGCAGGGTCGAAAGACTAGCGTTTTCGGCCCAATTTTTGGGCTACCAGGAGCAAGGGACTGGCAAAAAAGATTGAAGAATAGGTGCCGTTAATAACTCCGACAAGAATGGCTAAGGTGAAAAGCTTGATGCTCGCCGGCCCCATAAAATAGAGCGCCAAAAGCACTAGAACTACAGTTAAAGAAGTATTGATCGATCGGTGGATAGTCTGCTTAATGCTTTGGTCAATAATCTCCGAAAGCTTCAGCTTGTCCCTGTAAATAAGCAGGTTCTCCCGAATCCGGTCAAAAACCACAATCGTGTCGTGAACCGAGAACCCCATCACCACGAGGAGGGCCACCACAAAATTAGTATCGACCGTAATCCCCAAAAGATGGCCAAGGAAAGCAAAAAATCCGGCCGGGATTACAACATCGTGAACCAATGTAATTAAAGTAATCAAACCATATTTCCAAGAACTGATTGGCCGGGAAACTTTACGAAAGGCAAAAGTTAAGTAGAGCGAAATGGCAAGCATCACAAGACCAATCGCCCAAAAAGCTTTTTGTCTTAACTCAGCTGAGACTGAAGGACTGATGGTCAAGAAGTCTAAATCTTGAACCTCATTTCCAAAACGGTTCTGAACCGAATCAAGATAAGTTTGACGATCCGCCTCGGATATCTCTCGAAATGACATTGAGTAAACTTGGTTTGCCGGATCATAAGCCACATTGACTTCATCGAGCTTAAGCTCGTTTATGAAAAACTCTTTAACCTCGACCGGATTAGTGTTCGGGATTCCTAATTGCCAAAGCGAACCGCTTTTAAAATCAATCCCCAGCTTGAAGCCGAAAACTAAGATGCTCGCGGCGCCGGCCGCAATCATAGCTAAAGAAAGGTAAAGAAAGAAAGTTTTGTGTTTAAGCAGTTTTTCCATTTTTTTCTAAAAAGACTCTTAACATTGTTCGGGTAATTAAAATAGCTGAGAACATACTGACGAGAACACCGAGCCCCAGGGTCAGGGCAAAGCCTTTAACAAAACTGGTGGTGAAGTAATAAAGAATGGCTGAGGTGATGATGGTGCTCATATTCGAATCTCTGATTGAGGGCCAGGCTCGGCGAAAACCTTCCTCAATTGCTTCTTCCCGGGCCAGTCCCCTTTTCTTTTCCTCTTTGGTTCGCTCGAAAATCAGGATATTGGCATCAACGGCCATGCCGATCGAGAGAATAAAACCAGCAATTCCAGCCAAGGTCATGGTGAAGTTCGGAATCACTTTAAATAAAGCCAAGGCTAAAACAGCGTAGATTGAAAGAGCGAGCACTGCAAAAATACCAAAAAGCCGGTAATAAATAATCATGAAAAGAGCCACCAAGGCAGTACCGATTAAACCGGCGGTAATAATATCGCGCAGGGCATCAGTCGCCGCGGTTGGACTGACGGTTCGCTGGTTAATCAGCTTAATTGGCGCGGCCAGGGCGCCGGCGTTAAAGCGTTCAACCAAAGTGCGGGCTTCATCAGCGCTAAATCCGGCCCCGCCGCCGGAAATTTGAGCCCGGCCGCCAGTGATTTTCTCCTGAACAATCGGCGCGTCTTTAATTTCATTATCAAGAAAAATAGCCAGTGGTTTACCGACGTTTCGAGCGGTTATTTCTTCGAAAAGTTTGGCTCCTTCTTCGTTGAACTCAAGAGTGACTATCGGTTTATTTAATTGATCAAAAGCGATATTGGCTGATTTGATATAGCGACCGGTGAGTTCGGTCGGCACGTAAACGATTTGATCATCGATCTGAACCACTTCCCGGAAGTCCAAAATCGGTGTTTCGCCAATCAGGCGCACTGCCTCTTTTAAATCTTTCACTCCGGCCAAATCAACCAGCAGTTCATAATTATCCCCTTTCTGGGCAATGGTTACTTTCGGTTCGGTCACGCCGAAAATATTAACCCGCTTCTCAATTACTTCTTTAAGGCCAGCGACTGTATCGTCGTGCCGGTCCGCTGGAATACCGGATAAATCAACTTGGTAAACCAAGCTCGTGCCGCCAACTAAATCAAGCCCTAACCGCCACGGCAAATACTTGCTTCCAAAATAACGCGGATAAACAAAAAATCCCGCCAAGACCGAGAGCAGAATAACAAAGACAAGAATGAATAGACTGATTTTCCAGGATTTCATAAAATTGCAAATTGCAATTGAGTTTATTATATTGAGAGTCGCTGAGATTGAAAAGTGAACCGCCCGTAGCTCAGCTTGGTAGAGCAGCTGCCTTTTAAGCAGATGGTCGCAGGTTCGAATCCTGCCGGGCGGACAAAGAATAAATACTCTTTTCCTTTTCTATTGACATCCTTAACGAAATAAGTTAAAAAGCCGGGGTAGTTGTTTGACAACCTAGACCGGTAAGTTGGAGACAAACTAGAGGAGCCCATCTCCTCAGAAAGGAGCAACGATGACAGCGGTTGATGGCAGTGGAGTCAACGGAACGGGATCGCTCCCGTTCCTGGTCGACGCCCAGCTCGCGGTGGAGCAGGTCCGCATCAGGACCCAGGTCCGGAAGAGCCACCTGGCTCTGAACGGTCGAGACGACCCGGAAACCGACAGGGTTCTCGAACAGCTCCTCGGAGTCGAGGAGTACGTCGATGGCCGGGTGGCTGAGATCATCCGGTTCCACCCTGCCTATCCCTGGTTCTCGAAGGTGAAAGGCGTGGGCAACGAGAACATCGGCAAGATCGTGGGTCTCGTGCGCGTCGCGCCCGAAACTGCGATCGTGGAGAACGAGGACGGCGAAGGAGTCGAGGTCGAGCTCCCCTACGCCAAGACCATCTCGGCGCTGTGGAAGTTCTGCGGCTACCACGTGGTCGATGGCAGGGCGCCAAAGAAGAAGCCAGGCGAAAAGCTCGACTTCAACGCCCAAGCTCGCACCATGTGCTGGCGGCTCTCTACCGCCATCACGAAGGCCGGCATCCGCCAGTTCTGCACCGAGTGCGACCGCCAACGGCCGCCGAAGAAGGAAGGCAAGGATCCGGTGTGCGAATGCGGTTCGACCAGCTTCGAGTCGCGAGGCACGAGCAAGTTCGCCGAGCTCTACCTGCGGGAGAAGACGCGGCTCTACCAGGTCTACGCGAACCGCGGCGTAGCCGTGGTGCCAGCTTCCCAGCTCCCGAAGGATGAGAGGGGCAAGCGGTACGAGCCAGCGAACATGATCTCCGAGGGCCATGTTCACAACCAGGCGCTCCGGAAGATGACCAAGATCTTCCTGGGCTGCCTGTGGCTCGTGTGGCGCGAGGCCATGGATCTCCCGACTCGCTCGCCCTACGCCATCGAGCAGCTCGGCCACACCACCCTCATCTCCCCCTGGGATATGGTGGACAGGTAGTCGCGACGAGAACGAGCTAAGAGAAGTGAGAAACCCATGGAGCGGAAGCGAGCCCAGGTGGCAGAGAAGTCCAAGAGGAACGAGCGACACCCCAACGAACCGGTCACGTAGTGCCCGAAGAGCGCATAAGCCATATGCGCTCTTCTTCGTTTTTGACGCCATTATTTAAATGGGTTATATAGTTTCTAGTAAGAGTAGTTGTTTTGACAATTCGGACCGGAGAGGAGCGAGCCGATCTCCCTAAGGTAACCAACGTGCGGAAGCGAGTCGGAACTGAAGATAAACCCAAGGTGAAAGAGCGAGCCGGCCAGAGTGAGAAACCCATTCCCGGCGAGCGAGTCAGGTATCTGTAGAATCCCGTTTGACCAGAGCGAGTCGCCGTGTGGGAGACTCCCAACAGCCACGAGCGAGCCAAGGGGAAGAAGAATCCCGCCGTAGCTGAGCGAGCCCGACAAGAGAAGAAGCCCATTGCTCTCGAGCGAGCTAACCGCCAGGAAAAAACCAATTCGGATGAGCGAGCCTGACAAGGAAAGAAACCCTGGTTGGGAGAGCGAGCCATTCGCGAGTAGATACCTGGCGTACGCGAGCGAGCCAAGGTAGCGTAGAAACCCAAAGTCGTGGAGCGAGCTAAGAACAAGAAGAACCCCGAGCTACGCGAGCGAGCCGTCCTCTGAAAGAAACCCAAGTTCGGCAAGCGAGTCATCCTGCCAGAGAAACCCTGTCGGGGTAAGCGAGCCATGAGTCTTGAGTAGACCATGAGGCTTGAGCGAGCCAGCCTATGGGAGAACCCCAAGCATCCCGAGCGAGTCAACGTCCAGTAGAAACCCATCCGTCATGAGCGAGCCGTCCTTTCAGAGAAACCCAAGTGCTCACAGCGAGCCGTGAGAGATGAGACGCCCGTACTACGCAAGCGAGTCAGTCACCGGAAGGAATCCACGATTCTGAAGCGAGCCAGGCAGCAGAAGAAACCCAGAGGATATTAGCGAGCCACCCTGCGATAGAACCCCACATGGGAGAAGCGAGCCAGCAGAGTCGAGGAACCCGCCATCGATAAGCGAGTCGAACCGCGGAAGAAACCCAAGCTGCTAGAGCGAGCCATGATACTGAAGTAATCCACAGTATATGAGCGAGCCCTCAAGCATAAGAAATCCGTCACCTGGAAGCGAGCCGTGATAGCAGAGATCCCCGACTCCACTGAGCGAGCCATGGGCGCTGAGTAACCCAAAAGCGAAAAGCGAGTCATTGTTAGTCAGAAACCCACGATGCCGAAGCGAGCCAGACTGGGAGAGAAATCCAAACCGAATGAGCGAGCCAGACTTCGCAAGATACCCAAGACGATTGAGCGCTCCACCTCAACCGGTCAACCAGTACCCCAAAGTGCCATCATTACGATGGCACTTCCCATTTTTGGAAAACAAGGTAAAAATCCTTGTAGTCCTTCGATAATCAAAGACCGGAAAGGAGCGAGCCGACCAGCCGCAGAAATCCATCGTTGACAAGCGAGCCAACCTCCCAGAGAAACCCAGAGTACACGAGCGAGCCATCCTCTGAGAGGAACCTAAGTTCGGCAAGCGAGTCACTATTCACGAGAACCCTAAGGCCCCTAAGCGAGTCACGGCGTCAAAGAAACCCGAAGTTCTAGAACGAGTCATACATGGCGAGTATCCCAACCAGCCGAAGCGAGTCATCGTTCGCTAGGAACCCACGGTACTCGAGCGAGTCGACATGTGGGAGACCCCCAATAGTGGCAAGCGAGCCGTCATGCCAAAGAAATCCAATGCCGGGAAGCGAGCCATATCAGAGGAGAAGCCCACGCTACTGAAGCGCCCCTCACCGGTCACCCGCACCTTGCAAAGCCCACCATCCAGGTGGGCTTCCGCATTTTTACGTACCGAGGTACGTACTTATTTACGTAAATAAGTTAGGTGTTTTGACCTGTCTGCCGACAGGCAGGCGCGTCACAGCACTATGACGTAGCATAGTCTTGCTCAGTAGCATGCTACTGAGCATGCCAATAAAAACAATAACAGCGTTTCCCTCGTTTCTTGGAGCCAACATCTCGGAAGAACAGGTATAAATTCCCGAGCGAGCCGCGTGGCGAGCCAGGCCCCGCGTAGCAGGGTGGCGGAGCAGCGTGCGAGCGAGAATAATTTGTTTGGGCTGGAGAGCGTTGGCGAAAGAAATGAGGAAAACGCCCCTATTCCAACTCTTTCCTCAAATCCTCAAGTAATTTTTTAGCTTTAGAGTTTAAGTGTTTTGGGGTTTTGGCTTGGAGTTTGATGACGAGATCGCTGTCTTTTGTCATCCCCTGGCCTCGAACCCTTATCTCTTCATTCAAATCAGAACCAGGCGGCACCGCCACTTCAATCTCTTTGCCTTCAAGCGTTTTCACTTTTAATTTCTTGCCTAAGAGCAAATCAACCAGACTGACCATAATCGGGCGGTGATATAAATCATTCCCCTGCCGTTCAAAAACCGGATGAGGCTTTACTCGAACTCGAACATATAAATCGCCTGTGCCGGCCTGGCGCTCGCCCGCCTCGCCCATACCCTTGACTCTAATTATCTGGCCATTTGCTACGCCAGCTCGAACCTCCACTTTAATCTTTTTCTTGCCCTTAACCCGGCCTTCACCCCGACACTCAGCACACATTTCATTCGGAATCTGACCCAAACCGCGGCAGAACTTACAAGCAACTACTTGAGAAAAACTGCCGAAGAAAGTGTTTTTAGCTTCTTTAATTTCGCCTCGGCCATCACAATAATCACATTTCTTTAAGCCAGCTTCGGCTTTATAACCCAAACCAGCACACTTAGCACACTCGACCTGAGTCGCAAATTCAACTTCAGCCATTTTACCGGTTTTCGCTTCTTCTAAAGTCAGTTCAAGGCCCAATTCAAGATCTGAACCCCGGCGATAAGTGCGCCGCTTCTTGCCTAAGCCCAGACCTTCAAAAAACGCGCCAAAAACTTCTTCAAGATCACCTAAATCACCAATATCGCCAAAGTCCACGCTCCAACCCCAGGGCGCACTAGCCCCGCCGCCGGGAACCCCTCGGTCAAAAACTTGACCAAATTGATCATACTGACGCCGCTTCTGGTCATCCGAAAGCACCTGATAAGCCTCGTTAATCTCCTTAAATTTCTTATCATCGCCGTTCGACTTATCCGGATGATATTGATGAGCCAAGCGGCGATAGGCCTTTTTAATCTCTTCCTTTGAGGCGTTTTTCGAAACACCCAAAGCCTCGTAATAGTCTTTCATAGACGCGAGTATTATAAAATGGCTATCTAATCGAGACAACCTCGCGGCTGCCGACCTCAAGTTGAACCACCACGGAGTTGGTGGCCAAAAGCACTTCGTAAATAATAAAAGCTAAGAGGGCGAGCGGCAGATAAAGAATAAACTCCAAGCTTTTAACTGAAATCCAGATAATACCAACGAGGGCTAGGGCTAGGTAGAATTTAGCCTGCGGGGTTAAACCGGCGAGCTTAAACGAAATGACATTATAGATATTGCCGGCCACGGTTTCTCCGGGGTCGATCTCAGCCCCTAAAAATTCTTCAAGCCCTTTTTCAGTCTCAACTGCCGATTGATTAACGAATTCGTTTTTAGCCTGCGGCGGCAAGTTAGTAAATTCTGCTTGCCCGGCTAAACTCGACTGAGCCATGCTTTTCATAAAATCACCAGTCTTCATCTCGGGTGTAAAAGCCGGAACATAATGCCGAAGTACGGGCGCTGCCGCGACCTCAACGAAACGGTCAACGCTTTCCCTTCTCACGGCAAAGTCGTTATTCAAAATAAGGAGCAAGCCAAAGAAAATAACTACGGCCGTAATCGCGGGACCCAAAATCATTCGGCTTGCTTTAAAGAAATGGAGCTTAATCATATTCTGCATTTCCCGCTTCCCCCGATAACCAGCAAAAGCAAGAACCACAGCCAGAAAAATAGTGGCTCCGACTAAATACCAAGAGAATGAACCGTAGAAAAATAAAGCAAGCCCGATAACATTGCCGAGCAAGGCCCAAGCCAAGTAGTAACCCTCATCAAGGAGCATCACCTCAATAATGAAAAAGGCAAGATAAATAACAACGAGAAATATCCCGAGCGCCACCCGATCGATACTAAAGAAATATCCGCTCGCTAAAGCAATAAGGCTCGATAAACCAATTAAAAAGTAAACCTTATAAGCAATTGGGGAACGGGTTTCGCTAACTACTGCTTTCGGGAGTTCCACCATCTTCCTTATCTTTATATAATGACTCGCCTATCTTTTGAAGTGCAGAAGAAAGATTTTGAGCAGCGGTTTCGATTTCGGTTTTATTACTGCCAACGATGGCCTTTTTCAATTCCTCAATTTTAGCGCTGACTTCTTCTTTCAACTCAGGTTTAATCTTGGCTTCGTTATCTTTAAGGGATTTCTCGGCCGTATAAACAAGGGCTTCGGCCTGATTCCTGGCCTCAGCTAATTCTTTTTTAGCTCTATCTTCGCTCGCGTGAGCAGATGCCTCTTGTTTCAACCGCTCAACTTCTTCTTTGCTTAAGGCGGTTGAAGCTTTAATTCTTACTTCGTGGGTTTTCCCGGTGGCCTTATCAACAGCTTTCACATTCAAGATGCCATTCGCGTCAATATCAAAAGTCACCTCAATCTGGGGCATGCCTCGGGCAGCCGGCGGAATACCCTCAAGCTTAAATAAGGCCAGGGTTTTATTATCAGCCGCCATCTCTCTTTCGCCTTGAAGCACGTGGATCTCAACCGAAGTTTGATTATCAGCCGCGGTTGAAAAAATCTGAGTTTTGGCTGTCGGAACAGTCGTATTTTTATCAACTAATCTCGTAAAAATGCCGCCGAGGGTTTCAAGCCCTAAAGAAAGCGGGGTGACATCGAGCAGGAGCACGTCTTTAATATCGCCTTGGAAAATGCCAGCCTGGACTGCCGCGCCAACCGCCACCACTTCGTCTGGATTAATCGAAAGATGCGGCTCTTTGTGAAATAGATTTTTGACTGCTTCCCGCATGGCCGGCATTCGGGTCTGGCCGCCAACTAAGATCAGTTCGTCAATGTCTTCGAGTTTAAGACCAGCGCCTTTGGGCGGGGCGGCTGTTACCGTTTCTTTCACTAGCTCGATCGAGCGGTCGATATACTCCCGCACTAATTCTTCAAGTTTGGCCCGAGTCAGCTTCATTAAGAAATGTTTAGGACCTGAAGCATCAGAGCTGATATAGGGCAAATTGATTTCTGTTTCGAGCGAAGTTGAAAGTTCGTGTTTAGCTCGCTCAACAGCTTCTTTTAAGCGCTGAAGCGCGAGTGGGTCTTTACTAATATCAATACCTTCGCGGCTTTTGTACTCTTTGACAAGCTCATCAATGATTTTTTTGTCAAAATCATCGCCGCCCAAGTGTGTGTCGCCGCCAGTGGCTTTGACCTCAACCACATTGTCGCCGACCTCAAGCACGGAAATGTCAAAAGTGCCACCGCCAAAATCATAAACCACAATCTGCTCATTCTTTTGCTTATCAAGCCCGTAAGCCAAAGCAGCCGCAGTCGGCTCATTAATAATCCGCTTAACCTTAAATCCGGCAATCTCGCCGGCGTTCTTCGTGGCTTGTCTTTGAGAATCGTCAAAATAAGCCGGCACGGTGATCACTGCTTCTTCAATTGTTTCGCCGA
The DNA here is from genome assembly GCA_016176505.1 of Candidatus Colwelliibacteriota bacterium. GTDB lineage: Bacteria > Patescibacteriota > Minisyncoccia > UBA6257 > Colwellbacteraceae > JACOXB01. Next base: position 54,006 of record JACOXB010000010.1, read on the forward strand.
GCTTGGCTTCGGCATCAGCCTTTAATTTCGCAAGCACCATGGCGGAAATTTCCTCGGGCTTATACCAACGGTCGGACATTTTTATCTCCACGCCGCCATCAGCCGCCTCCCTTAGTTCAAACGGGAGCCATTCTTTGTCGCGCCCGACTGCCGGATCGGAGAAACGCCGGCCAATCAGCCGTTTTACTGAAGAAATCGTGTTTTCCGGATTGGTAATAGACTGTCTTTTGGCGAGGAGTCCGACCAACCTTTCGCCAGAACGGGAAATAGCAACTACTGATGGCGTGGTGCGATTACCCTCGCTATTTTCTAAAATCCGCGGCTCGCCACCTTCGACTACAGCCATAGCGGAGTTGGTCGTACCCAAATCAATTCCTAGTATTTTGGCCATACTTTTTATTTGAATACTCTAACTTTAGTCGGACGTAAGACCTTGTCGTTAAAAAGATAGCCAGCTTCCAGCTCTTCGGCAATAGTATTCGCTTCGCCTCCCTCAACCGTTGTCACGGCCTCGTGAAGCGCCGGATTAAAAACTTCGCCTTTTTTAACCTCGATCCTTTGAAGTCCCCTTTTTCTTAAAATATCTTCCAAACGTGATTTAATTAAATAAATCCCCTTCTCAACCGCCTCATCTTTTTTAAGAGTCACGAGAGCCAGATCAAAAGAATCAAGCACTGAAAGTAATTCGAGAACTAAATCAGCATTGCCGAATCTAGCTACTTCTTCTAATCTTTTTAATTCCTCTTTTTTGTAATTAATAAGATCGGCCTTGGCTCTTTGCCAGCCAGCCAAATACTCATCCCGCTCTTTAGTCAGGCGCTCGACCTCTGTTTCCGGCCCTTTCTTATCTTTCTCTTTTTCTTCTCCAGCTTTCTTTTCCTTTTCGGGCATAATTAATCCTTCAATTGCGAAATTTAGCGAAGCGCAAGTCTTCTGTCAAGATTTCATTATAATTTTAAAAATGCGAAAGCCCCTGCGTGTAAGCCGAATGCTTTCGCATCCCCCTCGCACACAGGGGTCTATCCCTCTCCATCTTCCTCCGCCATCTCGCTCATCGCACTCGGCGCATGGAACACGAGTTCCGGATGCTTGAACTCCTCTAGCTGAAGAACGGCGTAGTAGTGGTTGAGAGCCGATGGCAGGAGATCCTTCTCCAGGAACATCGCGAGGAGAGCCCGGTTTTCCGCTGGGGTTCTGGCGAACTCATTGATCCGAGGAACGATCTTCTCGAAGAAGAACTCGTTGGCCCTCGTCACGGGTGCGTCTCGCCTCGACTTGTGGTTCAGGAAGGCGACGATCGCCTCCGCAAGACGCAGAAGGAAACGCCCTCCAGCCTCTTCAGCCGCTGCTTCCCAGACTTGCCACATCAGCTCTTGGCGGAGCTTCTGACGCGCCATATCCCTGACGATCCACGCCTCTGTCACCGCTGTTCACCTCCCGAATTGTCAACGCCCTTAAGGGCACTACGGATTTAATAACTTATTTTATTGATAAAGTCAACTTCAAAATTTCCCCCCATGAGGTCCTATTTAAAAAAGTCACCATTTTCAGCGATCGCTTAAATCGGTGATATATCGTGCTTTGCCCGTTACTGCCCTGCCCTATGTTTAATAATATGATTAATTATACGGCAACTATAAAACCTATTTTGGGGCGAACCCTATCTCCGTAGAGAACATCTCGGAGCGAGGCTAATAAATAGTGAGCGAGGCTACCAAGAAGAAGAGACGCGAACATTGTCTGAATCCCGAGCCAGAGGCGAGGTTGAGTTTGAGAGCGGCTTCACCCCTCTTTAGCCGAACGAACCCTATTTAATCCGAGTGGAGAGCGTTCTTGAGGAGATGGGGCTTGCCTCAGCCGCGTCTTTCGAGGGCGCTTCCTAAAGTTTCCTCGTCAGCAAATTCGATTTCGCCGCCGGACGGGATGCCTCGACCAAGCCGCGTAGTTTTTAGAGCCAGATTTTTTAGTTCTTCCTTGATTAGCGAGGCAATTAAATCTGATTGAGGGTTTGGATTTAAGGCAATAATAATTTCTTTAGCCTTGCCGCCCATTTCTTTTTCGATCCAAGTTTTTAAGCTCTGGAGCCGCAGGCGCTGTTCAGTTTCTAAAACCCCGGTTTTCCTTAAATCTCCGATAATCAAATAACGGCCGTTAAACTTACCGGTGTTTTCAATCGACATCACATCAGTTTCTTTCTCAACAACCGCGATCACGCCCATATCCCGTTTCTTATCCTCGCAAATATCACAAAGCCCGCTTGGATTCTCATGAATATAAAAACACTGCCGACAAAGTTTAATTTTTCTTAAATCGGCAATTACTCCGGCGGTAGTGTGCGCAAAATCAACTCCTTGCTGAATAAAATAAAAAGCGAGACGAATCGCTTGCCTCGGACCAATGCCCGGCAGAGCGGCAAAAATCTCAGCGAATCGCTTGATCGGCTTCGGCGCCTGCATAAGTTTCTTCGAGATTTTGGAAGCTTACTCTTTGTTTGTCAAAAAAGAGGCGCACTGTTCCCAAGGGGCCGTTCCGGTGCTTGGCCACAATAATTTCAACCGTATTGTCATCAACCGGCGGCGCATCCATTGAAGTGTCCTGACTCCGAGGATAAAGAAACATAACCACATCAGCGTCTTGTTCAATTGCTCCGGATTCACGAAGATCTGCTAACTGGGGCCGTTTAATCCCCCTTTGCTCAACCGCCCGCGAAAGCTGAGAAACCGCAATAATCGGCACAGCTAATTCACGGGCTAGGCCTTTTAAGCCACGGGAGATCTCGGTCACTTGCTGAACCATGCTGTCCGTGGTTCGACGAGGCTCAATTAACTGAAGATAGTCAACCACAATTAAACTTAAATCCCCTAGTTCGGCCTGAAGCCTGCGGGCCATTGAGCGCATCTCAACAATATTAGGCGAAGGACTATCATCAATGTAAAGCGGGGCTGGGCGCAAACGATCAGCCGCGGCAGCGAGCATCTCAAACTCAACTTCGTCTTTCAGCCGGCCAGTTCTTAGTTTCCAAAGATCAACCTGGGCTTCAGCCGCGATCAAGCGGTCTTCAACCTGGGGCCGGCTCATTTCTAAAGAAAAAATACCAACTGGTTTTTTAAGATCAACCGCGATATGACGGGCAATATCCAAGGCGAAGGCGGTTTTACCAAAAGAGGGCCTCGCGCCGATCACAATCAAATCAGATGGCTGGAGCCCGGAAAGAATATTATCAAGCTGAATAAATCCGGTCGGCACGCCTCGCAATCCCCCTTCGCCTCGATGGACTCGTTCGATTCGTTCGTAAGCTTCTTTAAGCCCTTCGCCGATATGAATAAAGTTTTTGGCAATCGAGCGCTGGGAAATAGCAAAAATTCTTTGCTCAACATCGTCTAACAATTTTTCAATATCCTCTTTCGAGGTTAAAGCCTCTTCGGTTATATGAGCCGAAGCGTTAATTAAACTCCTAAGAACGCTCTTCTCTTTAACGATCTTCGCGTAATGGCTGATGTGAAAAGCGCTCGGCACAGAATTTACAAGCTCGGTAAGATAACCTACGCCGCCAGTCTCTTTCAGTTGGCCGCTTTTTTTAAGCGCGGCGCTCACGCTTAAAATATCAATCGGCTCGCGATCATCCCAGAGGTTAAGAATCCTTTCATAAATTATCTCGTGAGCTTTTTTATAAAAATCATTAGGAGCGAGCAAATCAGCGACAGCCGTAATCGCTTCTTTATCAAGCATTAAAGAGCCGAGAACTGACTCTTCGGCTTCGAGATCTTGAGGTGGTAATCTTAAATTCTTTTCAGCCATAGAAAAGGCCCTTCGGGCGTGTCTTCTATGGTATATCCTAACGCCTCTACCCTTTTTCTCAAGCGGTCGGCCTGCGCGCTAACTTTGGTTGGTAGTTTTGGTATTTTGCCTCCCCTTTTAAGCTCGAGACCGAGAACTTTATCAAATTCAAAAGCTAATTCTAATTTAATAGCTGGTGACAGGTTCGACCGGAGCAAATTCTGAAGCACGGCCAAAGCTCGCGGTATATCCAAGTCATTATTAATTGCCTCGAGAAAATCTTTTTCAAATTTCTTTTTTAACGCAGTTTTACCAGCAGTTTTCTTATTTTTAAGAAAATTAAGAAGCGCGATTTCGTGATAAAGGTTATCAAGCCCTCGCTCGGCCGCGAGAAGTGCCTTCCAGGTAAATTTCAGTTTTGAGCGGTAATGAGCGCCAAGCGTTAAGTAGCGATAACTTAACGGATTAAAGCCTTTATCAATTAATTTTTGAAGGGTGATGATATTGCCCTCAGATTTCCCCATCCGCGCTTTATCTAAAACTAGGAATTCACCATGGAGCCAGTAACGAGCTAGGGGCTTGCCATAAGCAGATTCACTTTGAGCAATTTCGTTAGTGTGATGGATCGGAATATGGTCAACACCGCCAGTATGAATATCAAACGGCTGACCTAAGAAATGAGTGGAAATCGCTGAACACTCAATATGCCAACCAGGAAAAGAATGCTTGCCCCAGGGGGAGGCCCATTCCATTTGCCGTTTCTCGCCAGGCTTAGCAAATTTCCAAAGAGCAAAATCAGTCGGATTTCTTTTCTCCGGATTTTTCTCAACCCGCGCTCCCTCTTTCAGTTCTTTTAAATTCTGCTTAGCCAACTTACCGTAGTCTTTGAGTTTTGAAGTATCAAAATAAATACCGTCCCGAGTTTGATAGGTGTAACCTTTTTTCTCTAAAATCTGAACTAATTTAATTTGCCCTTTAATGTAGACAGTGGCTCTAGCTGTTTTATGCGGCGGTAAAATATTCAACTTTTTAGTATCAGCAAAAAACGCCTTGGCATAGAACCTGGCTAAATCCCAGGCTGATTTCCGCTCCTTCTTGGCTTCTTTCTCAAGTTTATCCTCGCCCATATCCCGATCGCCGGTTAAGTGACCGACATCAGTAATATTCATCACCTGCTTCACCCGGTAGCCATTATATTCCAGTGTCCGCCGGAGCAAATCTTCAAAAATATAAGTCTTTAGATTGCCGATATGGGCAAAATAATAAACCGTCGGGCCGCAAGTATAGAGGCCAACGCTATTTTTACGAATCGGCTTGAATACCTCTTTCTTCCGCGAGAGAGTATTATAAAACCTAATCACTATTACGAATTATATAACAAAACCAGCGGTCCTTTAGGAACCGCTGATTTTAGTAATCTCCACTTCGGTGAAAGGCTGGCGATGGCCCTTCTTTTTACGATAGCGGGTTTTGGAATGATAGCGGAAAACAATCACTTTTTTGGCCCGAGCCTGGCGGAGAACTTTGGCTTCTACTTTAGCGGATTCCAAATATGGCTCGCCGATTTTAACTTCTTTCTCGTCGTTTAAAAGCAGAATCTTATCAAAAACAAAGCTGTCGCCGTCCGGCGTTTCTATTTTCTCAATCTTAAGTTTATCCCCAGGCGAAACTTTGTATTGTTTTCCACCAGTCTCGATTACCGCAAACATAACAAGCTATATTAAACCTGTTTCAGTCGATATAGTCAAATTAATTGAGGGTCGCGATTACCCCGGCCACGATCAAAAAAAGAAGCGAGACAACGAGCGTCCCGACACCGATTATATAAGAAAAGAACCGATCCCGGTGGTAAATCTGCCAAGCTAAAAAGAAATTAATTAGATACATAGTTAAGGCGATGCCGAGAACGCCGAAAAAAGTGCCGACTCCGCCGGCTAAATCAATCTCGTCGCTCAGGCGATTTAGTTTAATAATCAACGGCCCACCCGGATCCTGCGGCAAGCCGATATAACCAACCAGAGAAGCGATAGCAATAAAAATAAAGCTTGTGAGAAAAAAGAAAATAATTAACCTATCCTTCGCCATAATTAAGCTTTTTAAACTCTTCAATGAGCGTCGCATCATCCCAAGCAATTCCCAATCTCTCCGACGAATAGAAACCGGTCCAATCAGCCAAAAGAACGGAATTGAAAAATCGCACTGGCCTTGATTCTCCCTCAAGTGGAGCCGCCTCACCCCAGAAATAACGCTTCTCTAAATAATCCATCGCTTTCTTTACTCGAGGATCATCTTCATCATCTTTTAGAAAGATATAGGCCGTATAAGGCTTATCTGCTAAAGCCGCTATTTCGTTATGAGCCAGCTCCGGCAAGACGTTATAAAAAGCGAGGGTCTTCCCAGTTTCGTTCAGCCTTATCTTCCAGTTATAAGCCAAGGCTTGGTTGCGGGTCGAAGCATAAATAATCGCCGCTTTATTGAAAAGCTGGTCCGCTAAATACTTTCCCTTGTTTTCCCAGCGCATCGGATCAAGTGAAGTACTTAAATCTTTTAATTCATTAAGAAGCATTTCTTCGCCCATGAGTTTCAGTGTCGCCCTTACCATTAGACCAACAGCCATTCGGGCCGGCACACCGATATCAGGAATTTGGACATAAGGAACGCCTTTCTCTTTAGCTAGTTTTAAAAGTTCTCCGCCAGTTGTGACGACAGCGACATTTAAACCGCGACTTTGCGCTTGATTAAAGAAATCAATTGTTTCTTTGGTATTCCCAGAATAAGAAACAGCGATGAATAAGGTATCGGCGGCAACCCCCGCCTTCGTTAAAACTTCGGCGGGCAAGGCATAATCGCGATGTTCGATAATATCGAGTTCCGGCTTTAGGGCTTTAATAATTCCAGCCGCAAGCCCTGAACCACCCATGCCGGCAATGACAAATTTATTAAAACCGACTGGCGCCGTATTCTGTATATCTGATTCGTAGCTAAACTGCTCTGGATACTTTTTAACCGCTTCTTCAAAAGAAGCCATAATATAAGCTTAACAAATTTAAAAAGCAAAGGGGGCGTCCTCCGCAGAGAACGCCCCCGAGCGTCGTGGGGACGTAGTGCTAATACTGGTAGTAGTCCTGGACCTCGATCCACCCCCTGCGGGTGTAAACGTCATATTCGCCCCGGCAGAGATAGGAACCGTGGAACCCCAGTGCTCCTTCTTCGACCGAAGCCCTACCACGGAAATTCCAGTTTGTACCAGGCGGGAACGGTGGTTCACGATCCAACCCGCTAATGTCGAGCAGGATCGTGATCTTGCTTCCGTAGGAAGTTGACGAGTGGAAGACGTTATCGGTGACTCCCACTCTCCGCCAGCCAAGGAAGTAGAGTAAGAAACCCATCTCACTTGGACCGCGCTCGATCTCGAAGCGCGTCCACTTCCGGCGAGGCATACGCCCCACCTCCTTTCAACGTACTGTCGCTATTCAGCCGTAGCGACCTTCGACGTTATCCCCTTACGGGAGACCACCCGCTCATACAAGCAGGAATTATTAATAGATAAGCATAAAACTATTTAATAGTCAATAGATAATAATATTATAACATTCTGCAGAATGTTATAATATTCTGTATAGCAAAATCGAGTATATAAAAATGCGAAGGCTCCTCCCCGCCCCGGCAGGGAGGAGCCAACGTGTGCGGGCGGAGGTGAATCAACGCCGTAGGAGCTCGAATGTGTTGTGATCGAGACGGATGTCTGGCGGGATGTTGTACTCCCGAACCAGCTCCTCGGGGATCGGATCGGGAGATCGATCCATAACCATGGTCCCCAGAGGCAGGGGCGGCCGACCGCCATCGGAAAACTGAAGCCTCATTTCCTCCGGCTTCCATCCCGAGACATGGACAACCCGAGGCCGCAAGTAAGAAGCGGCCCTATCGCGCAGCTCTTCACGGCACGCGAGACACGTCCAGTGAACTTCTCGATACTCGCGGTCACCGCCGTAGTGATCAGCGGGGCCTCTTGTACCCTCGAGGTAGACCGGTAGAATCTCGCTTGCCGGCACAGCCCCGTGATGGTAAGTGCAGTAGTCCTTACCGTCTTCGAGCAACCTGCGCCGCAAGAGCGTCAACCGATCCTTACGGTAGCTTGCGATCTCCCCTTCGAGCGCCCCCCTCTTCTTGTCCAGGGTCCTCTGGGTGGCCTTGAGACCGAAGAACTTCCTTACGATCTCCTTCCCCAGGAAGCCCAGTTCGCCTTCCTGGAGCTCACCGAATAGAGTCTTCGCTGTCACGCTCATCCTTTCTTCACCTCCTCCAATTGTCGATGTGCGGGCGGCCATAAAGCCAAATTCACTTTGGCTGATTTTAGGAGATTAGTCAATTATTAAAATTTCTGTTATGATTCCGACGAGCTCCCATCGTCTAGTGGCCTAGGACGCATGGTTCTCATCCATGTAACCGGGGTTCGATTCCCCGTGGGAGCGCCAGAAATAAAAAGACCTGTTGACGGGTCTTTTTGTTTTTGGGGAATCGAACCAGGAAGGGGTCGGGAAACGGTAGTTTCCCGTGTCGGAAAACAGCGAGCGAAGCGAGTGCCAGAAACCGAGGGTGTCTGGGGAGCGAATGAAAATGAGCGACGTGAGATTCCCCGTGGGAGCGCAAAAAACAAAAACTACTGGCCAATATTGTCCGGCGGGATGTTGTAGTAGTTAATCACAAACTCGGCCAGCTCCCGGAAAGCCGGCACAACCGTAAGTCCAGCGAGCGGAGCGCCGGCCGGTTTATTCATTTTAATCATAATAATGAACTCTGGGTCATAAGCCGGGGCAAAACCAACATAAGTGTTAATTACCTCGTCAGTGTAACCGCCAGTGGCGAAATTCGGCACTTGAGCCGTTCCGGTTTTGCCAGCCACGTTATATCCCGGGATTCTCGCAATCTCGGCTTTATTGACGGCCGAGACCATCATCCCCACCACTTTACGGCTCGCGTCTTCAGAAACTACTCGACCAATCTCTTCCGGTTCTTCACGCGCATCAACATACGGCTTCATCATTACGCCGTGATTCGCAATCGCGCTAATCGCAGTTAAAAGCTGAATCGGCGTCATTGAAATCCCCTGACCAAAACTAGCCGTGGCGAAGTTAATTTCCCGCTGGTCTTCTTCAAGCGGTAGAAGACTACCGATAATTTCACTTGGCAAATCAATTTCGGTTTTTTCTTTAAGGCCGAATTTAACTAAATAATTGTAAAAGTTTTGGTTTCCCAGAGCCCGTTCGGCAAAAGCAGCACCAGTGTTAATTGATTTCTCAATCACGTTCGTCATTGTGACCGTGCCGTGAGCTTTAAGGTCCCAGTTTTTAATAGTCTTGCCATTCAAAGTTAGAGAACCAGAATCATAAAAAGTAGTATTGGGTGTGATTTTCCCAGCATCAAGAGCCGAAGCCATGGTAATCACCTTGAAAATAGAGCCTGGCTCATAAACTGCCTGAACTGCCGGATTAAGAAAATTAGCAACCGGAAACTGGCCGTAGTTATTAGGATCAAAATCAGGATAGCTCGACATGGCCAAAATCTTTCCAGTCCGAGGATCAGCCACCATTACGGTCCCGCCCTGGGCCCCGTAGTCAGTAATTAATTTTTCTAAAGTATTCTCTGCCTGAACCTGGATATTTCGGTCAATAGTTAAATACAAATCCTGGCCAGGCTCGGCTCGAGACAATCTATCACCATTAGTGAAACCAGCTTCGCCGCCAAGCTGTTCTTCTTGATAAGCCTCAAGCCCATAACGGCCGCCAGGGTTTTCAACGTCAACTGAGGTAAAGCCTAAGAGATGGGCCGCCACTGCCCCGAGCGGATAAAATCGGGAGTGATCACTGCCAATTTTTATTCCCTTAATATCTGCTTGATTAACCAGCTCGATTTGAGCCTCAGTCGCCCTTTTCACAATCGGCTCATAAGGGTCATCGCTTTTGTTTAGGATGTTTAACAGTTCGACCTCGTCGCGACCACTGATACTTGCTAAAAATTCAGCCGCTTCGGCCGGATTTTCTACTTCTTCGGGAACAATAAAAATTGCCGGATACTCCTTATTAATCGCTGCCGGAATTCGACTGCCGTCTTTATCCGTAAAATAAATCTCTCCCCGATAAGGAGTTAAAAATCCGGCTAAGCGATTAATCGATTCGGCCTGAGCCTGATAAAATTCGCTTTTGGTAACCTGAAGATTATAAATATTAAAAATCAGAAAAGCGTAAAAAACACTAAAACAAACTATTAAAAATGTGATTCGAGCGCCCATTCTGGATTTCGATCTTCAACAAATCCCTTCTCGGCAGCGAGTTGCTCTAAATTATTGTTATCAACTAGGTTATAAAACTTGTTTTTGAGTTCAGCGTTTTGAACCTTCATTTCTTCAAGGGATTCATTCCCTCTCGAAAGTTCGTGCCTTAAGTTAACCGTTTCAATGTAGCTAAAAACAACAACAGCGATGGTAGCGATAGTAACCGAGCCCAGGATCAAGGCTAGGCGGCGAACATCCTGATATTTATTTGGCTGAATAATTGTCATTTCTTAAATTACTTCGGCGACTCTTAGTTTGGCGCTTCGACTTCTTGAATTTTCTCTAATTTCGTCACTTGTTGCCCTAATCGGCTTTTTAGTAACCAGTTTGAGTTCTCCCCTTTTTGCTCCCTCTCGGAAACGGTTTTTCACCAGCCGATCTTCGAGAGAATGAAAAGAGATGATGGCGATGCGGCCTCCGGACTTCACAATCTTGGTTAAGTTTTGGAGCAGCTGTTCGATATTCTCGATTTCATCATTCACATAGATTCTTAAAGCCATGAATGTTCTTGTAGCCGGATCAATCCGGCCTCTTTCGTACCCTCGAGGCACGGCTCGCCGAATTATTTCGGCGAGCTCACCGCTCGTCGTGATCGGCTTTTCTTTCTCTCTTTCGTAAATCGCGGCAGCGATTCTTTTTGCGTAACGCTCGTTACTGGAATCGCGGATGATACGCTCAAGTTCATCTTGTTTCAATCGTCGAAGAATTTCGCTGGTCGGCGGCCTCTTAGCGTTGTAAGTCATTGTAAGGGGCTCATCGCGATTGAAACTGAATCCGCGGCCAATCTCGAGCTGTTCCGTCGAGAAACCGAGATCAAGCAGTAATCCGTCGGCTTGACCCAGCTTCTCTTCTTTAAGCACTTCGGGCAAATCAGCGTAGTTTCGGTTTTTCAAAATTATTTTTACCGAATCGGCCTTTAATTCTTTTGCTGATTCCTCGAAGCGATCTACGGCAACTTCATCCCAGTCCAGCCCCAGGAAAATCCCGCCTGGCGTTATTTGCTTAATTATTTCTTTGGCGTGTCCGCCAACGCCAAGGGTTCCGTCGATAATGAATTTCCCAGGACTTAGCCCGCCTTCGCCCTGCTTCGGCGAGGCAAGTTCAAGCGCTTCCAAAACCTGATTTAAAAGAACCGGAATTTGGGCCATACCTAGATGCCCAAGTCAGCCATCTTCTCTGCGATCTCATCCGAAGAGCCTTCGGTCTTCTTCCGATACTGTTCCCAGATGCGATCGTCCCAAATTTCCAATCGGTTATAAACGCCGATTACGCTCGCTGATTTCTTAAGGCCGGCGTAGCTCCTTAAATAATCAGGCACTAGAATCCGGCCCTGAGAATCAAGGCTGACATCAGCCGCGCCAGCAAGCATTAAGCGAACAAAGGCCCGCGAGTTAGCTTGAGCGAGCGGCAGACTAATTAATTTTTGAGCCAGAGTTTGCCAGTCTTTTTTAGCGAAAACAAAAAGGCAGCGGTCTAAACCGCGAGTAATAATAGCGCCGCCAGAAATTACTTTTCTGAATTTTGAAGGGATTGCGATTCTCCCTTTTAAATCAAGACTGTGATGAAATTCTCCGATTAACATGTCGCCATAACCCCGGGACTTATCCACAGAAAATGGGGTTTTCCACATACTTATCCACTTTTCCCCACTTTTCAATAATCTTACGCCACAACTAATTTTAGGTCAAAGAATTTTTCTGGGGATAAAAATGAGGAACTATTTATTTAAGCCAAGATTTTGAATCAAACTCCTTCACTTATAAACAGCTTATTCACTTCGCTTGATCAAGGCTCTCAAATAGAAAAACAGGGGCTTTAATCTCCCCTGCTTTTCTCTAATTCTCAAATTAATTATTGAGTTTCGCTTTCTGCTGGCTCGAGCTTTTTCCTCAACTCGTCGATCTCTTCGAGAATAGCTTTAATTTTATCTTCAATTTCTTTTCTTAAGGCCGCAAGGAAGTTGCTGTTGCCCGAAGAGCCAGAGCGCTCAACCGCCACTCTTTCGGCTACGAGTGTCCCATTCTCAATCATACCGCTCATTCTTATCCTGTCTCCGACAAGGACTGAGCTAAGAGCCGTATCTTTGCCGCGATGGATTCTAGCGCCACTCGTATTTACGGCTAAGCCATTAACCGTAATGGTCGAGGCGGTAGTATCGGTAGCGGTAACTGTTCCTCCTAGCTCAAACTTGCCAAAACGAAGCGGAATATCCCTAAGTTCAACTTCGGTGATGTCCTCTATCTCATCCTCGTCCTCATCTTCATTTTCATCCTCGTCTTCCTCGTCATTTACATCCTCATCACCGGCCTCGTCCTCATCTTCCATCTCATCTTCTTCTTCGGCTTCGGCCGTATTGTTCGAGTCCGAACCGCTGTGATAAGCCAGGACGAAACTACCGAAAAACAGAGCTGAGAGAGTAAGAAAAACAGTTAGGCTAATCGCTAAAAGTTTTTTAGTCATCTATTAATTAATAGACTGGTCGACCTTTTAATGAGTGTATTCTAGCATAAATGACGAAGCTCTTAGGCTATACTTTCACTAATCAAAGACGAAATTCTGGGTAAGAATGTAGTAGCCATTTACCTCGACCACGCCGATACCGGTTCTCTCGTACTTCTCATTTAAGACGTTGGCTCGATGGCCAGGTGAGTCCATCCAGCCCTTAACTGTTTTCTCCGCAATTTCCTCTGGCGATAGTCGCTCTATATTCACCCACTCCACTTCCGGCACTTCTTCAAGTAGCTCTTCGGCCTCATCAACACTCTCCCAGATAATAGTTTTTTGTTCGAGTTCACTTAAGTCTTTATCAATTTCTTCCGATTCAAATTCAAATTTAGGGCAAACAACTCTTTTTGCCGCTAGATAACTTAGTTTTCTAAAACCGGAGATTAAGGCGATATTCTCTCCAGCTACTTTAAATTTAACCGAATCTGTTCTTAACCGATCCCCTAAATCAAATCCGTTAGTGGTTAATCCCTGATGTCTAATTATGGGATAAGCGCAAGGTTTATCCGGATCAGTAGTTTTTTCATCATCGCGGGCCTGATCTCGGCTGTGAGCTCGGGCCACATCGGAAATATTAGAATCTAGAACCACTGGTTCTAGATTCTCCTTTTCTCTTTCTTGATTGATTCCTTGAAAAATTAAAAGCTCTAAGATATCTTCGGTGGCTCTTACGGTTTGTCTGTCCTCCTCGTCTTCGTCAATAATTACCTCATTCGCAAAAGAAAGAGTTTCCTCGACTACAGTATCAACTTTTTCAAGCGTAGTATCGGGTAAATCTGAAGTTTGCCCAATTAGATTGAGCAGTTGGGCAATCGCCTGGAGTAAAACTAAAATACTTGAAATTGTGCTCACGAGTTAGATTATATCTCTTCAGGGAATTACAATTCCAATCTTCGATATATCCAAGCCGTATCTATAAAATTTCCTCTTAAAATTGTTATCTCAATACATATCCAGCGTTAACATCTAAACAGACACCAGTTATATGTTTTGCCTCATCACTTGCCAGAAAGTAAATTGCATTGGCGATATCTTCTGGTTCCGCAATTCTTTTGAGTAAAGACATTCCTATTAGTTGTTGTAGCCTTTCGGGCCTCATATTCTTAGTCATATCTGAGTTTGTTACCCCAGGAGCAACACAATTCACCCTAATTGCTGGCGCGAGAGCCTTAGCCATTGATTTAGTAAGTCCTAAAATTGCAGATTTAGTTCCTGCATAAATCGGGTCTGTACTACCTATTTGAGCGGCGGTTGAACTAATATAGACAATCGAGCCTTTAACCATTTTATTTAAAACTTCCTTTGTGGATAGATAAGCTCCTTTTTCATTTACACTGATAACTTTGTCCAACAGCTGTTCATCGTACTCAATGAGACTTTTGTATCCAAAAATGCCAACACAATTTACAAAGCAATCAACCCTACCCAAATCTTCAAAGGCTTTTTCAAATGATTTTTTGATGCTTGAGTAATCGGAAATTTCTAGATGATACCAACTAATATTTTTGACTTTTGGCCCTTCTTTTTGATTATAAAATCCGGCAACGCTCCATCCATTCGAAGCAAATTTTTTGGCAGCAGAAAGTCCAATTCCCCTCGAAGCACCTGCTATAAAAACAACTTTATTCTTCGCCATCCTGAGTGAATTATAGTTTGAGGGGTAACCCAAAGCAATGCGATCTAGTTGGCATAAAGTGTACGCGGGCTAAATTAAAATATAGTGCGGATCGAGCTTGAAGCTCGATATTAAATTTTTGCGTTTGTCGGACCGCTCTAGTGGGTGATGCAGGATTCGAACCTGCGACTTCTTCCGTGTGAGGGAAGCGCTCTACCCCTGAGCTAATCACCCACGGCGTCGCTACTATTGTAGCTCGACGGTAGCGCCAGCTTCTTCGAGCTTGCTCTTCGCCTCATCCGCTTCTTCTTTCTTTAATCCCTCTTTAACTTTTTGAGGCGCGCCTTCAACTAAGTCTTTTGATTCTTTGAGTCCTAGACCGGTGATTTCGCGAACCGCTTTAATGACGTTAATCTTTTGATCGCCAGCTGAAGTCAGCATCACCGTAAATGAAGTTTTTTCTTCAACCTCAACCGCTTGACCGCCAGCGGCAGCGGCGACGGGCATGGCCGCCGAGACGCCGAACTTTTCCTCCATCGCTTTTACTAATTCGGCGATTTCGAGAGTCGACATTTTTTCAACTTCTTCAATAAATTTTTCTTTCTCCATAATTAGATATTATTTTCGGACTACGACCTTTTACTTAATGTGTCTAAAACATACATTAACTTTTTGACCGGAGCGATCATCGTACCGACTAACTGCGCGAGTAGCACTTCTCTTCCTGGTAATTTACCAATAGCAATAACTTTTTCGGCTGATAATTCCTCTTTATTACCGAGATCAAGCCCGCCTAGAATCTTAAAACCCTCGTTATCTTTAGAGAATTTATAAACCGAAGCAATAACATTCTCTAGCTCATCGGTCCCAAAAACCGTACCCACTTGGCCCTCGAATTTCACCGGATCAAAATCAAATCCTTTTTCACGAAGCACCAGTCTTAAAATTCTTTTTTTAATGACCTTAAACTTCGCCCCAGCTTCGGTTAGTCCCCTTCTCAATCCCTGAAGCTCGGTGACGCCTACACCGGCAAAATCAGCAAAAATTAAAAATCGGGATTGGCTAACTTTCTCGCTCCCCTCGCCGTAGATTTCTTCTTTTTTCGCTCTGGTAATAGCCATAAAAAAACTGCGTAAGCCGCAGTGAAATTATCATCCTCGGCAGGGTTTATTGGATACCTGCGGTCTGCGGACTAACTTGCTAATAATAGACTACGGCCGAGCTCTGTCAAGCATCTCTATTACCTCCTCGTCAGTTACTTGGGGAAAATCGTCATAATAAGCCCCGACTGCGCCCAAATATAGGGCCGGGATATCAAGAGCCACGAATTCATCAACCTCTTTTTCGATCTCACGAGCTGCATCTCGCGGCGCCACCGGGACGGCTACGATTATTTTTGCCGGCTCTTTATGTTTCAGTTCTTTTATCGCGAGTTCCAAGGTAAGGCCGGTGGCAATACCGTCATCAACAAGAATTGCTATCTTTCCCCGAACTTCCGGGGTTTTTCTTTTTCCGAGATAGATTTCACGCCGCCGCCTAGCTTCCGCTCTCTCTTTTTCAACCTCTTTACTAAACCAGGCAGGGTCAACTGCGGCTCGTTCAGCCTCATTACAAATCAGGTCACCATCTTCAGCCACAGCGCAAATCGCATACTCAGGATTTAAAGGATGGCCGATCTTTCGAGTAATTATTAAATCAAGCGGCGCATTCAACGCCTTCGCAATTTCAAATCCTAAAACTACACCGCCTCGAGGAAGAGCATAAATAACTACTTCCTTCCCCTCGTAATGCCCGAGGTGCTGGACTAGTAGTTGTCCCGCTTCAGTCCTGTCTCGAAAACGCATGGTTCGACAAGCTCACCACAAGTATCAATTATCCTTTGGTTTTGGCCTCTTTGTGCGGCGTTTGCTTCCGACACCACTTACAATAGCGGTTGAACTCGAGCTTTCGCTCGACCTTCTTCTTATTTTTGCGCGTATAGTAATTCTTCCGTTTGCAAACAGTACAGCGAAGCGTGATTAAATTATCTGAATAAGTTGATTTGGCCATATGTTTTTTCCTGAGCCGGAGGAGGGAATCGGACCCTCGGCCTCTTTCTTACCAAGAAAGCGTTCTGCCACTGAACTACTCCGGCGAACGATAATTATTGAGGCAGGATTGAAGCTCTGGGGTTATGGTGCAGCCGCATTCACCATTTGCCTGTCTCTTACAGGTAGCGGTTCGATAGCAGGCGTACTCTTCTCGCCACTCGCAAGTTGAGGCAAGCCCTTCAATGTCTGAGCAAAGTTGCCCAGAACAGCCGCCGACATAACATTTACCCGAAGCTTTTGGCGGAATTTCGGTCTCGTCACCATTCTCAGCCTCTTCCTCATCCTGTGGTGAGGTTGGCGAAATATAATCTGGAGCTTCTACTCTATCCGTGCCCGTCAGGAAAAAAACAGCTAATCCTAATGCCCCTACGGCAATTAAAGCTAAAACGATGCCCTTCTCCATGTTCTCGGCAACCTACTAAAAACTAGCTTGCCTCAAAGTATTTTTCAAGTGATGAGCCGACCCGGGGGCTCGAACCCCGAACCTATGGTTTACAAAACCATTGCTCTACCAGTTGAGCTAGGTCGGCGAGCCGGTGCGCAGGGAGGGATTCGAACCCCCGTAGCCACTAGGGCGCGAGATTTACAGTCTCGTGCAATTGACCGCTCTGCCACCTGCGCGGTCCTGCCTACGACTAGGCAGGCATCGTTATTATAGCGATTATTCTTCGCGCTTCAACTTGCGGCTTAAGAAATTATCAATCTTCATAATAACGATTTTGGTCCGGCGCAAGAGCTTATCCCTTAGGTTTTTCAAAAGCAAATCAAAATCCTCAAGCGGCAGATTGGTCGAACGGCCGTTCTTTTTAGCTGATTTCGCTTCCTCCTCCCCCACTCGAGGCACGGCAATCGCCATTAAGTAAACTATCGCTCCTAAGGAGATTACCAAGGCTAACTCGAGAAAAAGATCAATCATAATTCGTATCTTATGAAGCGCCCTACTTTTATATTCTCTCCGGTCTTCGCGATAACGTCGTTAATTAAATCACTGACAGTTTTGCTATCATCCCTAATATAATTCTCTGCAAGGAGGGCCTCAACGCTTTCCGGATTCATGGCCGCCACTTGCATTGAAAGATTATGAGCTAATTCCTTAAACTCGTTTGTTCTCGCCACAAAATCGGTTTCAGAGTTAAGCTCAAGCAAAACACCAATCTTATCTTGATGAATATAAGCATCGACAATACCGGCTCCTGCTTCGCGATCAGCTCTTTTCGCGGCCCGGTCAAGACCCTTTTCCTTTAAGATCTTAACCGCCTCATCTATATTACCTCCGGCTTCTTCAAAAGCTTTTTTACAATCCATTACGCCGGCTCCGGTTAAGGCGCGGAGGTTTTGAATATCAGCTGGCGTTGCCATTTTTCTCTGTATTTGTTGCTGTAGGTTCTTGGGGTTCTTGAGGTCGAGTGGCGAAAGCCGGCTCTAATTCCCTGAGCAATATTTCAATACTCTTAATATTCCGGTCATTAGCCGGAACTGGATAATCGACCAAGGCTGGATCAGCGTCAGTGTTTACAAAAGCAGCAACCGGAATTCCTTTTTGTTTAGCCTCTTTGGCAGCCAAGTCATTCTCAGCGAGATCAGCAATGAAGACCAAGGCGGGTAAACGCTCTAGGGTCGAGATTCCGGCGAAAAGCCTTTCAAGCTTATCAAGCTCCCTTTTGAATTTAATTTTTTCCTTTTTAGAATATTTATCCCACTCCCCTTTTACTTCTTCGTCTTTAAGTTTTTTAAAGTAATTAACTCTCTCGTTAATAACTTTGAAATTAGTAATGGTGCCGCCGAGCCAGCGCTCAGTTACGTAGGGCAAACTAAACTTTTCCGCCAAGATTTTCACGGCTGTCTTTACCGCTGGGCTTGTACCTACCAGGAGCACCTTACCTCTTGCCTGGAGCACTTTTTTAATCGCTTCAGCCGCGCTTTTTAAGCTCGAGATAGTTTCGCTAAGGTCAATTACTTCAAAACCAGCCCTAGTAGTCAGAATGTATTTCTTCATGGCGGAATTAGTCCTTGATTTAGACCGACCATAGAAAACGCCAGCCCTCATCATCTCCTCAAAAAGAGCCGCATCTTCAGGATTTACTAACGACTCTTCTTGATTATTCTCTAGTTCAATTGTTTCTGAAGTTTCTGGCACAGCCCCAAAATTACCTTACAAAATTAGAAAAGTCAAAGGCTCTTTCTATGACCTCGCCGCCACCTTTCAATCTCCTTATGGTTACCCGAAATAAGCACTTTCGGCGCCGGATATTTTTTACCTTTATGAATAAAAACCTCGGGTCGGGTATAAACCGGAACGCCGGTTCCTAAACGTTTTTCTTCAAGCGATTCGGCCCTACCCAGCACGCCTTTTAAATGGCGCGAAACAGCATCAACTAAAACGGCGGCGGCGAGTTCCCCGCCAGTCAAAACATAGGGACCGATGGAAATCTCTTCAGCTTTAAAAATTTTAATGAGACGCGCATCAACTCCTTCGTAGCGGCCGCAAATAAGAACTAGGTGTTTATAATTCTTGGCAAGGGCAGCCGCTCTTTTACTATTGAATTGTTTTCCAGTAGCTGAAAATAAAATTATCTTTGACTTTTGTCTCCCAATTTTCTTCTTAACAACTTCGAGTGCCTTAACCATCGGCTCAAGCTTAATTACCATGCCCGGCCCGCCGCCGTAAGAACGGTCGTCAACAGTCCTATGCTTATCTCCGGCATAATCCCGGGGGTTGTAGAATTTTATTTTTACCAACCCCTTTTTCTGGGCAAGCCCTACAATCGACTCCTCTAGGTAGGGTTTAATTGTTTCGGGAAATAGCGAGATGATATGGAAGGTCGTCATCGGTACTTAGTATTATGTATATCGTATTAAGTATAAAGAAATATTCTCCCTCGTAGCTAACATCGCTGGAAAGTATCAGAAAATTACCGAATGAGCCGCGTAGCGAGCCAGGCCCCGCGTAGCAGGGTGGCGAGCAGAGTGCGAGTGAGAAGAATTTTCGATGTTTGGAGGCGCGTTGGCGGAGGGAAAATATTTCTTTATTTCAAAAAGAAAAACTCCGCTAGTTAGCGGAGTTTTTCTTTCTAGAGATCTTTGATGTCGTCGATTACCTTATCGACTGGGCCTTGACCCTCTTGAGGTCTTTCAGCTTCCCTTCTTTCGCTTCCTCTTCCGCCTGCGGGTCTACGACCCCCTTCAGGTTCTTCAATCTTTAGGTTCACTCGGGCGTTATTCTTCACTCCCACAATTCGAAGAAGGGAACGAATAGCCTTAGCAGTACTCCCCTCCCGGCCAACCACTTGACCCATGTCCTGGGGATTTACCTTGAGCACCAAAAGCACTCCCAGCTCATCTATCCGTCTTTCAACCTTAACGTCTTCGGGGTGATCAACAATCGATTTCACCACGAATTCGAGGAATTCCCTGTCAGTCTGATCGTTCATTACGATAAAACCTGTCTACTTTCGACCTTTCCAGTCAACCTGCAGTTTTTTCAAAATCTGCCTAACCGTTTCACTCGGTTTAGCCCCGACACCCAGCCAGTATAGCACGCGCTCCTTCTTCACTTCAAAGGCATTAGAATGCGGATTATACCAGCCCAGATCCTCGACAAACTTGCCCCGAACTTTAGCTTTGGCCTCCTGAACTATGACGCGAAAAGTCCGCTGTCCTTTCCGCCCAACCATTTTTAATTTAATTGAAAGCATAACGCGGCCAATAATACTCTGGTTTTAGCTAAGTTTCAAGGACACCAGTTTCGAGGTGCCGTCTGGCGCCATAGTGACGCCGTAAAGCACATCAGCCACTTCCATGGTCGCCCGGTTATGAGTAACCACGATAAACTGGGTTTTAGCTGATAAATCTTTAAGCATTTCGCCGAAACGTTTGGCGTTTTTCTCATCAAGGGCTACATCAATTTCATCAAGCACTAAAAATGGCGGCGAGCTTACGGAAATCAAGGCAAAAAGCGCCGCGATCGAAACCAGACTCCGCTCGCCGCCTGAAAGCACGTCAAGTCCTTTAATTTTTTTTCGAGGTAAAGAAAGATCAATTTCCACGCCCGGGATGTTCGAATTGTTGGATCGTTCTGCTTGTTGGACTTGTTCGCCATCCTCATCTCCGACAACTCCGACATCTTCAACATTTTGGATAGTTAGCTTTGCTTTTCCGCCCCCGAACATCAAACTCACTAATTTATTAAATTCCTGATTAATTAATTTAATCGCCGAGTCGAATTCTTTATTAATTTTTTCTTCAAGATCTCTAATTAGTTTTTTAAGATCCGCCATTGCTCGCTCGAGATCAACCGATTCAGCTGAAAGAAAATTGTATCTTTCTTCAGTTTCTTTGGCCTCTTCGATTAAGACCTCGTCAACCTCACCAATACTTGCGAGTTCGCCCCGGAGTTTGAGCATCAATTTAAGAACCTGCTCCTCCACGATCGGCGCCGCCCCTAACTCCTCTCTCCTAATTTCTAGCTCCTCGATACTGCGGCCGATCTGAAGCAGCTCCTCATGAAGCGCGGTTTGTCTTGAGACTAAACGTTCCCGCCCGATTATCAGGTGATTCTCCTCTTCTTTTAAAGCTTCGAGTTTTTTCCGCTCTGATTCAACCAGGGCATAAGCTGATTTAAAACGTTCGTTAAAGCTCGTGATCGTCCCTCTCGCTTTTTCTTCTTCGCGGACAAGCTCGCGAAGAGCCTGGTCTAGATTATTTAAGTTTTTAGTGATTGATTCAATTTCTTTAGTAAGCTTTTTATCGGCTTTATCTAGCAAATCTCCTTTGTTATCAAGTAGATTCAGAATCTGCTGCAAGCCATCCTTTAATTTAGCCGGATCTTTTTCATCGAGCAGATTCTTCGCGACTCGCCTAACTTCATTAATAATCTTTAGAAAATCAGTCTCGCTCTCACCGGATTTCGCCTCGAATTCAAGTCTGGCTTCGAAGCGGCCAAGCTCTTTTTGTAATTTCTCGCGCTCGCTAAGAATCGAGCTCCTTTTCAGCTGAAGCTCGCCTCCGCCAGAGGCGGATCCGCCTTCGGCAGAGATTTTTTTCATTTCTGCCTCGGCTCCGGTAAAAACTTCTTCTTGGCGAGTAATTTGCTCTTTTAGCTTGGCCTCTCGGCTCGCTAATTCTTTTTCGCCTTTTCTAATTGTCTCGAGCCGCCGACCGTAAAAGTTGTTCTCAAGCTCTCTTAATTCTTCGGCAAGTTTTTCCCGACTTTCGTAACGCGAGGCCTGTTTTTTCAGAAAACGAAGATGGGGTTTTATTTCTTCAAGCGAAAGTTTAATTTTTTCTAAATTAGAAAAGGTATTTTCAAGCCGGCGGCTGGCTTCATCTTTTTTAATCTCGTATTCTTTGAGCCCCAGAATTTCCTCGATCATGGTCCGTCGCTCTAAGGGGTTTGCTTTCACAAAAATGTCGCTTTCCCCTTGATTAACGACAGCAAGCCCCCTGGGACCAACCTTGATTTTCGCGAGAAGTTCGGCAATGTCCTTTAATCTGACCTCGCTCTTATTAAGAAAAAAGTGAGTCAGACCGTCCCGGCCCAAGCGACGGGAAATAACCACCTCCTTGAAATCGAGCGGGAAAACACCTGAGTGGTTATCAAAGACAAATGAAGCCTGGGCCAAGCCGACCCGGGCTCTCATTTGTGTGCCGGCAAAAATTAAGTCCTCGCTTTTACCGCCCCGAAGCTGCCTCGCATCCCGCTCGCCCAAGAGCCATCTTACCGCATCAATAATATTTGATTTGCCTGAACCATTAGGACCGACGATGGCGGTGACGCCGCTTGTTAAATCAAGACTGATTTTGTCAGCAAAAGACTTAAATCCCTGAAGTTCAAGCCGCTTTAAAAACATTTAATCCTCTAGTTTACTGGTTTATTATACAACTATGCCTGTTATTGGAATTGATGAAGCTGGCCGCGGCGCCTTGGCAGGACCTGTTGTTGTTGCGGCCGTTCGAATCCCGCCGCGGTTCTATCCTCGGGCGGCCCATCTCCCCATCCGCCGGGCGGCTGATATCGCCTCGACCCAATCCCTGATTCGACTTTTACGCTTGACTCGATCGCCCCTCAGTGAATGTTTTATCTATCTTGACGGCGGTCTAAGTATTCTCGACGAGGTACTTGTTAATAAGCTTGGACATCGGATTAAAACCGTGATTCGGGGTGATGAAAAGCTCGTCGCTATTAAGCTCGGCTCAATTGTGGCCAAAGTTACAAGAGACAATTACATGCTTAAGCTCCACGAACGCTATCCAAGTTACGGCCTTAATCTTCACAAGGGTTACGGCACGGCTCTTCATGGCCGGCGAATTAAAAGATTTGGTCCGGCCGAAATCCATCGATTGACCTATCTTAGAAAAAGCTTTACCATAACGTAGTCATAAGTTATTAGTTATAAGTCATTAGTTCTTTAGCTAGATGGGCGTACCTAAAAAACACCACACTAAATCTAAAGTAGGTAGGAGGCGGTCGCAGCAAGCGAGACGCCCCCTTAAGCTTATCCCCTGCGTGAAGTGCGCTGCTCCCAACCTCCCCCACCGAGTTTGTAAAAACTGCGGACACTATGGCGGCAAGACAGCTCGGTAGAGGCATAGCTCTGCAGGCGCTTTACGAATGGGATTTTTACAATCGCGAAATCGATCTTAAAACTCTTACTGAAAGGAATATGAGCGAATTTGCTCCTGGCTACACTGACCAGAAATTTGTTTTTGGCTTAGTCGAAGGGGTGGAATCAAAAATAGAAAAACTCGACGAGATCATCTCTACTTCAGCTCCAGAGTGGCCGCTTGAAAAGCTTTCGCCGATTGATCGGAATGTTCTTCGTTTAGGACTTTACGAATTGCTCTATGCCGACCGCGCCGAGGTGCCGCCGCGGGTGGCGATTAACGAAGCGATTGAACTGGCTAAAACCTATGGCGGCTTAAACTCGGGCAAATTTATAAACGGCGTGATGGGTACGGTTTATCGGGAAATGGGCGAGCCAGACAAACGGGAAGAATAATGGAGCTAGAAGCACTTCAACGAAAAATTAGTTTAAATTTTGAAAATCTTGACCTTTTAAAGGAGGCCCTGACCCACCGTTCTTATTTAAATGAAAATCCTAAATGGCAATACGGCAATAATGAACGCTTGGAATTTTTAGGCGATGCGGTACTCGAACTTGCTATTACTGAAGAACTTTTCAGCCATTTTCCTAAAAAAGAAGAGGGCGAATTAACTCTTTATCGAGCTGGATTAGTGAACACCAGAACCTTGGCCCAGCTCGCCGAGGAAATAGAGCTTGATAAAGCTATTCTTTTGTCCCGGGGTGAGGCTAAAAACTTCTCCGGCCGGGCCAAAGAAACAATTTCAGCTGACGCAGTTGAGGCGTTGATCGGTGCGATTTACTTAGATCAGGGATACGAAAAGGCTAAAGAGTTCATTAATCGCTTCATTTTCTCTCGGGTTGATGAACTGATTAAAGAAGGCGGTAAAGATCCGAAAAGTCTGATTCAAGAAATGGCTCAAGGAGAGCATAAAGTAACGCCGACCTATCGGGTTCTTTCCGAAACCGGACCGGCCCACGATCGAATTTTTAAAGTTGGCCTTTATTTTGGTGAAGAATTAAAAACCGAGGGCGAAGGCAAATCCAAACAAGAAGCCGAAACCGAAGCCGCTAAAAACCTGCTCCGAGAAATGCGAAGAATCTAAAAATGGGAAGGCCCGCCTGTGGTGCGGGATCCCTCCCATCCACGGCGGGCCGTGAAAACTTCAGTCGATCTCGGCGCTCGACTGCCACGGGGCGATCATCGCGGTCTGGCCCATCACGTGTGGACCTTCGAGTACCAAGGCCGGATGGTCGCTATTGTAGAGCACGCCCTCAGCGACTAGGAGGATGGCGGTATCCCCGCTGGAAGTCCGACCGAAGGTGATGCTCGTTCCGTCGAGCAGATGCCTGGTCCCGAAAACCCTCTGCCAACCCGTCACATTCAGCGATTGCCGAACATGATTGTAGTCGACCACGAGCTCCTCGGGGGGCAGGCGATGACCACGGGCCTGCATCAACTCGATCGTCTGCCACCAGCTGAGCGGCGTGCCTGGCGGCGGCAGCTCGAGGCGCTGAACCTGCAGCCTGGCCGCTACTTCGTTCCCCCGAAAGAGCCGATCCTTACGGGGGTCTGGTGCGAGCACCGGGAAAGCGAAGATGTCTCCCTGCCGCTTGGTGTGCTCTCGACCGAACTGCTTCTCCAGCTCACGGATGCGTCTCGGCTTGATGGCTTCGAAGAAGCCGGTCTCGCCCCGCTTACCGTAGATCTCGAGAACCTCGGGTTCAAGCGGAACAAGAAACGGCCGCTCATCAGTGCCGCCGAAGAACACCTCTCGCGGATGTTCGCCGTTCTCGGCGAAGAGGAACTGCACACCGCCATTTAAAGGAACGAACACGCTGGTCTTGGTCGTGACCAGAGTGATGTCGCTGCCAGCCCGTCGGGTGTCGTTCCCCGACATGCCACCGTAGCCAGATTGCCAAGATTCGAAGCGCAGGCTAGCGAGACCAGCCCGTTCCGGCAGCGTTGCCATATCTGCGACTTTCATGTCACCTCCCATCTCGCGGATACGATCCTGATCGAACTACTGCCAGTTTCGTTTTCCCTTCGCCCACTTGGGCATATGCTCGGCGCAGTAGTACTGCTCGTCCTCGACCCGCTCCGCGGTTACGTAGACGTATGCTGGTTTGCCGCACGAACAGTTCTCGTAGGCACGCCAGCCCTTGGCATACCCGATCGACACGACAAAAGCCATTAGATTCCTCCTCCCCTCACGAATCAACGTGCTGTTGAGACCCTCTGCCTCAATAATAACATCAAACCAGATATTGGTGATTCTGTAAACCCCCACACCTATACATAGGTGTGGGGGTAAAGCGAAAGTTGAGCCAGGGGCGAGGGCGGCTTATAATGAGCTAAAATGGCGAAATTTGTTCATCTGCACACTCACTCTCACTACTCTCTGCTTGATGGTCTTTCGAAAGTCGGCCCCTTAGTAAAGAGAGCTAAAGAACTAGGGATGGAGGCCCTGGCCCTGACTGACCATGGCAATCTTTACGGTTCGGTTGAGTTTTATAAAAAGGCTAAAGCGGCCGGGATCAAACCCATCATCGGCGTTGAAACTTATGTAGCTCGCCACTCTCGTTTATCTAAAGACCCGAAAGTAGATAGTGTTCGTTATCACCTGACTTTACTGGTTAAAAATAAAGAAGGCTATCGCAACCTAGTTCAGTTAATTACTAAATCGCACCTTGAAGGTTTTTATTACAAGCCAAGAATCGACAAGGAGCTTTTAGAAAAATATCGCGAAGGTTTGATTTGTCTTTCCGGCTGTTTTTCGGGAGAGGTGGGAAAACTTTTACGAGCCGGAAACAAAGCCGGAGCTGAAGAAGCGGTAAAATATTATCACAATCTTTTTGGAAAAATACAACATCCCTTTAGTCGCCACCCAAGATTCTCATTATTTAAATCGTGAGGACGCGCCGATTCACGAAATCCTTTTGGCGATCCAGACCAATAACCGGCTTGATGATGAGGATCGATTAACCTTTAAAGAGCACGATGCCTCTTTTCGCTCAGGCGAAGAGATGGCTGAAGTTTTCAAAGATTTACCCGAGGCAATCGAGAATACACTCCGCGTGGCGGAAAAATGCAATTTCGAGTTTGAGTTAGATAAAACCCATTTGCCAGTCTATCCCCTGCCCGAGGGTGAAACTAATAGCAATGTTTATTTACGACGCATAGCTCGCGAGGGTCTGCCAAAACGAGGACTTGGGGCTGATAAAAAAGCTCATGAACGGCTTGAATATGAACTTGGCGTGATTGAGACAACCGGCTTCGCCGACTACTTCCTGATTGTCCAGGACTTTGTGAACTGGGCTAAAAATCACGGCATTGCCGTTGGCCCGGGCCGAGGCTCAGCTGCCGGCAGTATTGTTTCTTATCTTTTAAATATCACTGATGTTGACCCATTAAAATACGACCTGCTTTTTGAAAGATTTTTGAATCCGGAGCGAATCCAAATGCCGGACTTCGATCTTGATTTTGCCGACCACCGTAGGGACGAAGTTTTGGGATATTTAAGAGATAAATACGGCAATGAGCATGTGGCTCAAATCATTACCTTCGGCACCATGGCCGCGAGAGCCGCGGTTCGCGATGCTGGCCGAGCTATGGGGATACCCTATTCTTTTTGCGACCGGGTGGCCAAGCTAATTCCTTTTATGGCCAACTTCGGCAACGAAGGCATTTCGGCATATCTAGAAAAATCACCAGAACTTAGAGCGCTTCATGATTCTGATCCCCAAGTTAAAAATCTTTTGGAAATTGCCGAGAGACTGGAAGGTGTGGCTCGTCATGCTTCGGTCCATGCCTGCGGCGTTGTTATCACTGAGGAACCAACCACCCAGTACCTCGCTCTCCAGCGAGCGCCCCAAGATGAAAATACGATTATCACCCAAATTGAAATGCATGGAGTTGAAGACCTGGGCCTTTGGAAAATTGATCTTCTCGGGCTCCGAAACCTGACTATTATCGAGGAAACTTTAAGGCTAATTAAAGAACTTGATGGGGAGGAGATAAATATTGCTGATTTACCGCTCGATGATAAAAAAACTTTTGAATTGCTCCGCGCCGCTGAGACCACTGGTATTTTTCAGTTTGAATCTTCGGGCATGAAACGCTACATGAAAGACATAAAACCAACTAGTCTTGAAGATTTAGCCGCTCTTGTAGCCCTATACCGCCCTGGCCCGATTGAACTTATCCCAAGCTACATTGCTCGAAAGCACGGTAAAGAAAAAGTAACTTATCTCCATCCCAAACTCGAGCCAATTATGGAAAAAACTTACGGCATCGGCATCTATCAGGAACAAATGATGAGAATTGCGACTGACCTCGGGGGCTATACCCTGCCCGAGGCCGACACCCTAAGAAAAGCGATTGGTAAGAAAATCAAAGCTCTTCTTGATGCCCAAAAAGAAAAACTGATCAACGGGATGGTTAAAAACGGCATTGACATGAGAACAGCGGGGAAAATTTGGAGTCTCTTCCCGCCTTTTGCCCGTTATGGCTTCAACCGCTCTCATGCTGTCTGCTACGCCTTGATTGGCTATCGGACCGCTTATTTGAAAAGTCATTACCCGGTTGAATTTATGACCGCCCTTTTAAACAACGCTTCGGGCGATGTGGAACGAATTTCTTTCTTAATTGACGAGGCCAAAAGAATGAAAATCGAGGTGCTTGCGCCTGATGTTAATAAAAGTGTCAGTGATTTTGTGCCTGAAGAAGTCAATATTCGTTTCGGCCTTCTCGCGATTAAAAATGTGGGTGCCAATATCACTCAGGCGATTGTTGAGGAACGATTAAGAAACGGGCCCTACGAAAGCCTGACTGGTTTCATTTTGAGAGCCAGACCCTTTGGCATGAATAAAAAAGTGGTTGAATCGCTTGCTAAAAGCGGCGCCCTTGATTCGCTCGGAGTTGAGAGAATGACGATTTTAAATAACACCGATGCCCTCCTCAGGGCAGCTGGCGGCACGAAAGCCGAAGCCACGAATGGCCAAAATAATCTTTTTGGCGCGAATCACAAATTTGAAATCAAACTCGTTCCCGCCCCCGAGCCGGCTTCGAGAACCACTAAACTTGGCTGGGAAAAAGAATTAATCGGACTTTATGTGACCGAGCACCCGCTTAAAGAATACTGGGAAAAACAAAATCCGAACGAGAACCAAACTATTAAAGGGGTTGTTGAAAAAGCGATTGAAGGGCGGGCGGCTAAGATTTTTGGTATTATTTCTAAAGTCCATCGGGTCCAGACGAAAACGGGGCGGATTATGTTTTTTGCCAAAATCGAGGATCCGAGTGGTACTATTGAAGTATTAGTTTTCCCTGACACCCTGGGTAAGGATCCGAGCCTGTGGCAGGAAAATAATGTAGTCGAAATTAATGGTCGAGTATCGAAAAGAGACGGCGAACCAAAGTTAATATGCGCGGAGGCAAAAGCGATCAGTCTTTAGAGCATCTTCGGCATTCTCCCTAAGGGCAAACTCGGAATTGGTCCGGCAATTGAAAATGGTTTTTATTATGATTTTCTTTTGCCGCGGAACCTAACTCCGGATGATCTTAAGGGATTTGAAAAACGGATGCGGGAAATTATTAAGCAAGGGCTCGCTTTTCGCGGTAAAAAAGTGACCTCAACCGAGGCTAGAAAAACTTTCAAAGACCAGCCCTTTAAGCTCGAATTGATTAAAGATTTTGCTCGCGAGAAAAAACAGCTTTCGATTTATAAAACGGGCGATGTCTTTACTGATCTTTGCCGGGGCGGCCATGTTAAAAATACGAAAGAAATCAATCCTGATGCTTTTCGACTAACGAGCATTGCCGGCGCTTACTGGAAAGGCAGTGAAAAAAATCCTCAGCTTCAGCGGGTTTACGGCGTGGCTTTTAAAACTAAGAGGGAGCTTGAAGTATATCTTTTACAACAAGAGGAGGCTAAAAAACGGGACCATCGAAAACTCGGCAAAGAGTTAGATTTATTTACCTTTTCTGATTTAGTCGGCCCAGGCTTACCGCTTTATACGCCTAGGGGGACAATCATAATTAACGAACTGTATCGGGAGCTTTTAAGAATCAGTAAGGATTACGGCGTCCAAGAGGTCAAGATTCCCCATATGGCTAAGATCGAGCTCTACGAGACATCTGGACACGCCGAGAAATTCAAAGATGAGCTTTTTAAGGTTAAAAGTCATTATGATATTGAGTTCGTATTAAAGCCGGTTAATTGCCCGCATCACACCCAAATTTACGCCTCAAGACCCCGGAGTTATCGGGATCTGCCGCTGCGCTTCATCGAGTCCACTGCCCAGCACCGGGATGAAAAACCGGGCGAGATCGGCGGTCTTTCAAGGACTCGTTCGTTTACGGTCGATGATGGCCATACTTTTTGCCGAGTTGATCAGATTAAAGAAGAGGCCAAAAACACCTGTCGTATAATCGAGAGATTTTATAAAGCCTTGGGCTTGTGGGGTGATCATTGGGTTTCTCTTTCGGTAAGAGATCCAAAAACGCCAGAAAAGTATATTGGTATAAAAGCAGATTGGGATAAAGCAGAAAAAATGATCCAAGAAGTTTCTAAAGAATTAAAACTTGGAGGGAAAGTAGTTAAAGGAGAGGCGGCTATTTATGGTCCTAAAATCGATTTTATGTTTAAAGACGCTCTGGGTAAAGAAATACAGTTGGCGACTGTTCAAATCGATTTTGCTATGCCTAAAAGATTCGGCCTAACCTATACCACTGCCGGAGGAAAGCAAGAAACGCCGGTGATGCTCCATCGAGCGATTCTGGGATCTTACGAAAGATTTTTAGCGATTCTCCTCGAACATTATGCCGGCGCTTTTCCGCTTTGGCTTGCGCCAGTTCAGGTGGCCATATTGCCGATCAGTCAGAAATTCACGAGTTATGCCGAGAAAGTGGCGAAAGCTTTGCGCGAGAAAAATATCCGAGTAGAAATATCTGATGCCAATGAAACCATCGGCAAGCAAATTCGTGAAGCTGAACTTCAGAAAATCCCCTATCTCCTGGTGGTCGGGGAAAAAGAAATAAAATCTAATTCGGTCGCAGTGCGAAAACGCGGTAAAGGAGATATCGGCGTGGAAAAACTTTCGAAATTCGTTGAAGAAATCAGTAAAGAAATTAACGAAAGAAAGGCCTAAAATCATTGTTATTCTGGGGCCGAATGCTTCGGGAAAGTCGGCCCTAGGGGTTGGGTTAGCCAAAAAATTTTCCGGCGAGATAATTTCAGCTGACTCCCGCCAAGTCTACCGCGGCCTTGATATCGGCACTGGAAAAATCACTAAACGCGAGATGGCCGAAATTCGCCACCACCTACTCGATGTTGCCTCGCCTAAACGGGTTTTTACTGTTGCCCAGTACCAAAAACTGGCCCAAGCCGTGCTCGAAGACATTCTTCGTCGAGGTAAGCTGCCGATCATAGTCGGCGGCACTGGACTTTATATCGACGCCCTGCTTTATAACACTCCATTTCCGGCCGTTCCGCCCAATCCGAAACTGCGTCAAAAACTTGAAAAAGAATCCAGTGAATCGCTTTTCAAAAAACTAGAAAGACTTGACCCGGACCGAGCCGCGAACATTGACCCCAAGAATAAGCGCCGCCTGGTGCGCGCTCTCGAAATAGTGCTGGCTACCGCCAAGCCCGTCCCTGCCCTTATTCGCGCGAATAAGGGTATAAACGATTTCAGGGTTTTAAAAATCGGGATCGCCTTGCCGGAAGAAAAACTTAAAGATGGAATCGCTCGCCGGCTCGAGCAAAGAATAAAAACAGGGATGATCCGTGAAGTCAAAAAGCTGCGTGAAAGAGGTTTAACCTGGAAGCGCCTTGAGGAATTAGGGCTTGAATATCGTTATACCGCGCGACATCTCCAAGGACTTTTGAGTCGCGAAGAAATGATTCAAAAACTCGAAATTGAAATCTGGCGTTATGCCAAACGCCAGATGATTTGGTTTAAACGCGATAAAAATATTATTTGGCTAAGCGATCTGAAAAAAGCTTTTCCAATAATCCAGGATTTCCTCGGCCGCTAAGCTTGCGCATGGCCTCGCCTACGAGAAATTTAAGAGCATTGCTTTTCCCTTTTTTATAATCGCTTACAGCCTGTTCGTTTGCCTTAATCACTTCTTTGACCGCCTCGAGCAGCGCTTCTTCATCAGCAATCGGCGTTAATGTTTTCTCTTTAATAATTTGATCTGGATCAAGACCGCTTACAAACATCTCGCCCAGAACCTTCTTGCCGATAACACTAGAGATACTTCCTCCAGAGATTAGGTTCGTCATCTCGGCGAAGTTCTCGGGGGATATTTTGAGTTCGTTGAATCCAATACCGGATTTATTCATTAAACCAGTAAGGTCGGTTGTTAGCGAGTTGACTAGGGTCTGGATGGCCTTTTCTTTCTTCGGTTCATCGATAATGGTGTCCAGCTCTGAAACGCTTTCTTCAAAGTATTCGGCGAGTTTTGGATCACTAACTAAAACCTCGATTTGACCTTGAGGCAGTTTGTATTCTTCTAAAAATCGATTGCGTCTAGCCTCGGGTAATTCTGGAATTGATAATTTTAATTCTTCGAGGTTAATCTCTCCTTTGGCGAAATCGAGGGGCGGTAAATCAGGCTCGGGGAAGTAGCGGTAATCGTGCGATGACTCCTTACTCCTTTGCGATTTAGTCGCCCCCATAACACTCCCCCTGGTTTCCTGAATCACTTTTTCGCCCTGTTCTAATACTCCTGTTTGTCTTTTTATTTCATATTCAATCGCATTTTTAACCTCTTTGAATGAGTTGATATTCTTGACCTCAACTTTAGTGCCGAGTTCCTTGCTACCCTCGGGAGCGACAGAAACATTGGCCTCAACCCGCATTTGGCCTTTTTCCATATCAGCATCGGAGATACCAAGATAGCGAATGATTAACTGAAGTTCTTTAGCAAAGCGGAAAGCCTCGTCGGCTGATTTAATCACCGGTTTTGTCACAAGCTCCATTAAAGGAATGCCGGCCCGGTTAAAATCAACTAAACTTCCGTCCTCGCCGTGGAGCAACCTAGCCGTGTCTTCTTCCAGATGGATCCGCTCAAGCTCTATCCCCAAAAGTTCGCCGCCTTTCACAAGCGGATATTCGTATTGGGAAATTTGATAACCCTTGGGCAAGTCTGGATAAAAATAACTTTTCCGGTCAAAGTGCGAGTTTTTTAAAATCTCGCCGTTAAGCGCTAGGCCCAAGCGAATGACGCTCTTCACCGCCTCGACATTGATTACCGGCAGAGTCCCTGGATGAGCCAGACAAATTGGGCAAACATTCACATTAGGCCTAGTTTCGGTGGGGTTATTCAACGAACGACAGAACATCTTGGTCCGCGTTTTTAACTCCGCATGGACCTCAAGCCCTATAGTCGGTGTATACTCCATTAGCCAACCACCTCGATTCCCATCGATTTAGCAGCGCCTTCAATAATTTTCACTGCTTCTTCGAGGTTTGAAGTGTTCAGATCCGGCATTTTCTTTTCGGCAATCTTTCGCAGGTCGTCCTTAGTAACCTTTCCCACCTTATTCTTATTAGGAACGCCTGAGCCTTTTTCAAGACCGGCGGCCTGACGCAATAAATAAGAAGTTGGCGGCGTTTTCAAAATAAAACTGAAGCTCCGGTCTTCATAGACTGTAATTTCAGCCGGCACAATTTCGCCACCTCTGTCTTTCGTGGCCTCATTAAACTGACTGCAAAAATCCTGGATACTGACACCGTGTTGACCCAGAGCCGGCCCAATCGGCGGCGCCGGCGTGGCCTGGCCGGCCGGGATTTGAAGCTTTAAAACTGTTTTAATTGGTTTTGCCATTAGAGTTTCTTGATTTGCAATGAGTCGAGCTCAACCGCGGTATCTCGACCGAAAATCGGCACCATTACCCTAACCCTCCCCTTCTCCTCGTCAATCGCCGCCACCTTGCCGTCATAGTCCCGGAAAGGACCGTCGATAATCCGAACGGTCTCTCCAACCTGAACATCAACCTTAAACTTCGGTTCTTCACCGCCCATTCGAGCCATTAAAGATTCAATTTCCTCATAAGAAAGAGCGGTCGGACTCGTCGGATCAGAACCGACAAAGCCAGTCACCCGCGGCGTGTTTCGGACCACATACCAGGAATCGGGCTCAAGAATCATTTCAACCAGAACGTAACCAGGGTAAATTTTTTCTTCGGTTATAGCTCTTTTGCCATTTTTAATCCTGATTTTTTTCTCTTTCGGCACTACCACTCGGAAAATCTTGTCATTCATCGCAAGAGAATCAACCCTTTGTTTTAAGTAGCGGGCGACTGCATCCTCGTAACCGGCGTAAGTGTGAACCGCGTACCAGCGCTTAAGTTTGGATTCTTCGGTTTCAAGCCTTGGAGCCATCTTAGCTTAAAATTTTACTGATCAAATTAAAAAAAAGATAATCGAGCGCGCCCAGAAAGGCGGCCACCACAAGTGAAAAAACAATCACAATCAGAGACATCCTAACCGTCTCACCCCGAGTGGGCCAGTTAATCCGCCCAACCTCCTTTCTTAAATCCTTAAAAAAGTTACTTAGTCGCTCGAACATCTTGCGGCATCATAGCTAATTCTCTACTAAACATCAAGGTTTTTAACAGAGGCGGCATGAAGCTGGATAAAGTGCTTCCTCGGGCCAACCTCATCCCCCATTAGAAGATCGAAAAGCCGATCAGCCTCTTTAGCGTCGTCAACTGTAACCAGCTTGAGTCTCCGATCAGCCGGATTCATAGTAGTTTCCCAAAGCTGATCCGGATTCATCTCGCCTAATCCTTTATAGCGCTGAATATTAACCGGCTCACCAAGTTCAGCCGCGATTTTATCTTTTTCAAGATCGCTGTGGGCATATTTCCCCACCTTCCCTTTCTCGACTCGGTAAAGCGGCGGGAGGGCAATGTAGAGATGGCCATCCTCAATCACTTTAGGGAAATGACGGAAGAAAAGAGTTAAAAGCAAAGTTCTAATATGGGCGCCGTCAACATCGGCATCAGTCATGATAATAATTTTGTGATAGCGGAGTTTGGCCACATCAAACTCATCCGCAATCGCTGTTCCAAGAGCTAAAACCAGAGCGGCTAATTCTTTATTAGCTAGAAGTTTATCAATCCTGGCCCGTTCAGCATTTAGAATCTTTCCTCGTAAGGGCAGAATCGCCTGGATTCTTCTGTCCCGGCCCTGCTTAGCTGATCCGCCGGCCGAAGGTCCCTCGACAATAAAAAGTTCGGCTTCTTCAGCTTTGCGAGTTTGGCAATCAGCTAATTTACCAGGCAGAGACAGGCCCTCAAGCACGCCCTTTCGAAGAACGCTTTCTTTAGCCGCCTTCGCAGCCAGACGGGCTCGGGCAGCTAAGAGACACTTATCAAGGATAGCTCGGGCATCAGCCGGCTTTTTCTCAAGAAATTCCCGAAGAGCAACGCCGATCACAGTTTCGGTAGCGCTTCTCGCCTCAGGATTACCAAGTCTTGCTTTTGTCTGACCCTCAAACTGAGGTTCTTTTAGTTTTATCGAGATAATCGCGGTTAGCCCCTCGCGCACATCATCGCCAGTCAGGTTGTCATCGTCTTTTTTAAAATAGCCATTGGCCCGGGCGTAATCATTAAGCGCCCGGGTTAAGGCTGAGCGGAAACCAGTTGAGTGCATGCCTCCGTCACTGGTATGAATATTGTTGGCAAAACTTAATTCAGCTATTTCATTGCCCTCGTTGTAAGAAAGGGCGGCCTCAACCTCGATCCCCTGGCTTTCTCGATGAACATAAAAAATATTATCATGGACTCGCTTCTCACCATCCTCGTTTAAATAGTCAATGAACGAAAGTAAGCCGCCATCAAATTGATATGCAGTGTAGTGAGGCGCACCCCGTCTCTCGTCTATAAGAACAATTCGCAGGCCTTTGGTTAAATAGGCCTGCTCCCGAAAGTGTTCGAGAATTTGCTTTCGGTCAAATTCGATTTTCGAGAATATCTGCTCATCAGGGATAAAAGTAATTTTAGTTCCATTCCGTTCACAGTGGCCGTTTTTCTTAACTTTGGTTTTAGCTTTTCCCCGTTCGTACTCTTGCTCATATTTGGCGCCGTCACGACAAACTTCAGCCTTAAGCCAGGCTGAGAGGGCGTTCACGACCGAGACGCCCACACCGTGAAGACCGCCGGAAACTTTGTAAGATTCGCCGCCGAATTTACCCCCGGCATGGAGGGTGGTCATGACCGTTTCGAGAGCTGATTTCTTGGTTTGCTTATGAATATCAACCGGGATACCCCGGCCATCATCTTCCACGCTCACCCGATTATCCTTAAACAGGCGGACCTCAATATTTTTAGCATAACCGGCCATAGCCTCATCAATCGAGTTATCAACCACTTCCCAAATCAAATGATGCAGGCCGCTCGGTCCGGTTGAACCAATATACATGCCTGGCCGTTTGCGGACCGGCTCTAGGCCCTCAAGAACATAAATATCCTTGGCTGTGTATGTGGGATTTTCCTTAGCCATCATCAAGAAAGACCCCTAAAGGCGGTCTTTTTTACCTCTTAATTTTACCTAAAATCAGACCCGGACTCAAGCTAAAAAAGGGCCGGTTTAGGGCTTGAAATAAGGGGATTGGCGCCTTAAACTAAAAAACTATGGACATAGTTATACCCCGCGACGAGGAGGAGGCGTTAATAGAAAAGTTGAAGCAGCGCGAAGACACTGAAGCCAAGCGGATGCTCCGATATCTGGCAATGCCGGACCTCTCGCGCACTCCCGGGAGCCCGCTCCAAGAAATCGTAGCTAGGGCAAAGAACGCCCGCAGTCTCCAAGGCTTCGACGTTATTAATGTACCGGAAATTGTACCAACACACATTCTTTTTGATCTTTTTAATATGCCTCCCGGTCATCCAGCCCGCAGTAAATCAGACACCTATTATGTAGATGATAACCATGTTCTGCGGACTCACGACACAGTATTCTGGTATTACTACCTCAACCACCCGGAGATTAAAAAACGCATTCGGAATAAAGAGACCTTGGGGACCATGTGCTACGGCAAGGTTTACCGAAAAGACGAAATTGATCGGACGCACATGAACGTCTTCCATCAATTCGGCGCTTGGCTCATCGCGCCGGACGAAAAGCAGGTCCTCGCAAGCGATGACCTAAAAGAAGCTCTTTCCGACATTGCCACCCATGTTTTTGGCGCCAAGTACCGTTTTTACGAACACCAGTTTCCATACACGGATCCCAGCTACGAAATGGAAGCTGAAATTAAGGGCAAGTGGATTGAAATGGTGGGTTCCGGCATGGTACGTAAAACTGTTTTAGCTAACATGGGTTTGACTGGCTACAATGGCTGGGCTTTTGGCTTCGGTCTCGAACGATTGGCAATTGCTTCTATGGATCTACCAGATATTCGCTTACTCTGGTCTAAGGATCCGAGGGTTCTAAAACAACTTAAGCTTGGTCACAAGTTTGAAGAGGTCAGTAAGTATCCGCCGATTATAAGAGATATTTCTTTTGCTGTAGGCAAAGAGTTTGTGCCAAATGATTATTTCGACTTGGTACGGGAGATGGCCGGAGATCTAGTCGAGCAAGTGGAGCTTATAGATAAGTATGAGGATGAATCAAAATTCGGAAAGGATAAGATCAGCTACGCCTATAGGCTAACTTACAGAAGCCTGGAGAGAACCCTCACGAACGAAGAAGTAGATAAACTTCATAAAACACTTGAAGAAAAGACCGTATCTGTCTTCAAGGCGGTTGTGAGATAGTTTTTGACAACTCGAATAATCGAGCTAGAATATTGGGGGTAAACAGCGGGGAAGTGTAACAGTTGCACGTGAGCCTCATAAGCTCAAGGTAGTGGGTGCAATTCCCGCCCCCGCAACATGTTTGGGCGGCGGTCGGGGGAGAAAAATTCCCGCCCCCGCAACAAGCTACGGTCGGCGTGGCGCTTCGCTTGCGCCGACATCGTTCGGTGAAAATGAGAATAAATTCTCATTTTCACCTCTCTCGTCGGCGTAGCTCAGTGGTAGAGCGAGGGACTCATAAACCCTAGGTCGGAGGTTCAATCCCTCCCGCCGACACCAAAATACCGTAGGAATGAGAACAAAAGATTTCCCGATATCGCCAATAGAAAAACAGCTTATCTCCGTAATCTCGGAAAGACTAGAAAAGGAGGGGGAGGGTCGAGAGATGGAAATAATTGATTTCCACTCTCTTTTCAAATTACTTAATCAAGGTGAAAAGACGGTAGTTATAAAATTCAGGGATATTGACCCTCGCCTTTATGGGTTTAAGGCTCCGTATCTAGGGAAACAAAAAATTCCACGTAATTTGATCGCGATACGTAATCAAAAGTATGTATATAAGGGAGGGTCAAAAAAGATTGAAACCCGATATCTGCCCAAACCCGTCTATATAGCTTATCAAAAGTTGAATGCGGCTCTATATAAAGACGTAAAGAGAAAACTTTTAATAGAATCTGGTTATCGCTCACCGGCGCGCCAACTTATTGTATTTTTATACTATCTGAATTTTCATAAATTTAATTTTCAAAAGGTTGTCAAACGGGTGGCCATACCTGGTTATAGCGAACACGGCTTTCCCAAAAGCCAGGCAGTGGATTTTATCACTACCGATGGCATCCCGAATGACGAGAACCCCCGAGAATTTGCTAAAACCATCGAATATAAATGGCTTCTTAAAAATGCTAATCGGTTCGGTTTTTACGAATCTTACCCCCGTAATAATAAGCTTGGCGTAACCTTTGAGCCTTGGCATTGGCAATTTAGAAAATAATTTATAAAGATGAAGGTAAAAATTCTACAGTACGAGAGTTATCTTGAAGCAATAAGAAAATCAGTTAACTCAGAACTTTTCCAAACAGTCTGGGCAGAGGTAGACGGCAAAAAGAAGGATATTACTAATCGGGGTCAGTATTCTTGCGCCATCCATGTATCAAGAATCTTACTCTGGTTCGGTCTGGTCCAAGAAATCCACGCCATGACCCCGGGACTAGTAAAAGACATGAAGAAATCTGGTTGGGAGAAAATCCAAAAACCTAGGTTGGGATGCGTCTTGCACTGGGGAAAAACCTACAGCAACGGCAGCGAAAACGAGCACGTAGGATTTTATATGGGCGATGAAAAAGCGATCTCTAATAACCGAGACAGCGGTGTGCCGGTTGAACACTACTACTCCCCCGAGAAACTTGAGGCAATGTACTGGCACCCAAAACTAGATGAGTGGATGGGGTCGAGCCGTGAATAAGCCGAGTGTCGCTATTTTAGGTCTCGGCAAGGAGGGAAGAGCTGTTTTAAAATTTCTCAAGCAAAACCACCCAAACATTAAACCGGTTATTCTTGACCGAAAACGCGACCCAGATTACCTTTCCTACCTCAAGGAATTCGATATTATTTATCGTTCGCCTGGCGTTTGGCTTAACCTCCCGGAGATTAAACAAGCTAAAAAAGCAGGAGTAAAATTCTCAAGCGTCACCAATTTATTTTTCGAAAAATCCAAGGGGAGAATTATTGGCGTTACCGGCACTAAGGGTAAAGGCACAACCTCAACTTTGATTTATCGCATTTTTAAAAACGCCGGATTTGATGCTTATCTTGGCGGCAATATTGGTAACGCGGCTATTAATATTCTGCCCCAACTTAAGAAAAACTCAATTACAGTTCTCGAACTCTCAAGTTTTCAATTACAGGACCTCCAATTTTCGCCCAACATCGCGGTGGTTCTCGATATTTTCCCTGATCACCTAGATATTCATCAAAGCTTTATTGAATACTGGAAGGCTAAAGGCAATATTGCTGCCCACCAGAAACGAGGCGATGCTGTTTTCTATTCGAGCGACAATAAGTATTCGAAGCTGATTGCCTTAAAAAGTCGCGGCAAAAAATTCGCTGTTTCGCCAAGAAATCCGTCTTTCGAGCTCCGGCTGCCAGGCTTTCATAACTTGAAGAACGCGGCCATGGCCGCTGCCGTAACCTCATGCCTCGGCGTGCCGATCCCGATTATCCAAGAAACTATTAAGAAATTCAGGGGGCTTCCCTATCGGCTTCAACTCGTAAAGGAGAGAGATGGAACACGCTGGTACAATGATTCGGCCTCGACCAATCCTCACACTACAGCCGCCGCGATCAAGGCTTTCCCGAATAAACCCAAAATATTGATCATGGGCGGCAAAGATAAAAATCTTGATTATAAACCCGTAAAAAGCGTTCTCCTCCAAGAAAAAGTTGAGCTCGTCATCCTTTACGGGGAAAACAAGGCAAAGATTAAAAAAGCATTCGGCGAGCGTTTATCGATGCGATTTGCTAAAAGCCTAGGGGGAGCTGTCAAGCTTGCCTCTCAAGCAGCGCTTGA
>JACOXB010000018.1 GCA_016176505.1 Candidatus Colwelliibacteriota bacterium
GGTAAAGAAATTTTATATTTCGGCATTACTTGGAGCATTAAGCGAATATAATCAGTTGCAATCTGGTGTCCCAAGCCGCGGCTGCCGGTGTGAATCATCACTACCACCTGATTTTTAAATAAACCGAAAGCACGGGCCGCACCCTCATCAAAAATTTGTCCAACTTTTTGGATTTCTAAGAAGTGATTACCAGAACCGAGCGTGCCGACTTGGTCTCGGCCCCGTTTTTTGGCAGTATCGGAAACCTCCGAGGAGTCCGCCCATTCGAGTCGTCCATTAGCTTCACAATTTTCAATATCTTCTTCGGTAGCATATCCCTGTTTTTCTAATTCTTGAGCCCCACCTTCCAAAATTTTATCCAAATCCTTGATGCTTAATTTCGAAAGATGCCCCTTGCCAAGGCCTGACGGCACGGTTTTTTGAATTTCGGTTGCTAATTCATCGAGTCGTGACTCAATTTCATCAGCCGAATAAGCGGAATACAAAAGTCGCACTCCGCAATTTTCATCATAACCCACGGCGCCGGGCGAAATTATTCCGTCTTCGACGCGCGTGGCAAAAACCCCGCCAATAGGCGAGCCATATCCTTCGTGCACGTCTGGCATCACAAGAGCATATTTTTCGATGCCGGGCAAAGTGGTTAAATTAACCAACTGCTCCAAACTTTTATCTTTAAAAACCGAGTCGAGCATCGCTTCGCTCGCGTAAAACCGGGCCGGCACACGCATATCGGAGCGGAATGACACTGGGATTTCCCACAACCAGTTATTTATTTTTATTAAATCTTTTTTGGTGAGCACGTCTATTATGAAAATATTATAACAAAAATCGGCGTTCACGAAATGGAAATATCGCGAACGCCGATGGTGTTGATGTATGTGATGTGGTGTTTAGCGGGGCGGGAGGGCGCGTGCCTTACGGACGTCCTCCTCTTCCTCTCGGTTGCCCTGTCGAACAGCGCAGAGTACCCCCCAGATGGAGAGTCCGATGATGATGCCCGTGGCGAGAATTGGCATCCAACCGGCCAACACCCAAACCGCCCGTAGGCTCCAGGCAATGGTTGGCCATGCCACGACCAGACCCCATACTAAGAGGGTGAGGATGTGTGGCTCGCATCACCCCGAGAACAATGCCGATTGCGATAACAACCAAAACTGGGAGTTGCATCCGCATCTCCTTTCGCGCCGAAGCGCGGTTAGCTCCATCGCCAAATTGAGATAGCGAGGACGCCGCCGAAAGCCGTGGCGGCGAGGGCAAAGCCGAACAATCTCTGCCGTCTCTCTTCTCCTCTCGCGGCGAGCGGGTTAGGAGAAGAGAAGAACGTTGGCACTCCCGTAGCCAACATGACAATTGTCCAGATAGCCAGTCTCATCACGTCCTCCTTCGCGCCTAAGCGCTACAACTCAACTCCGCGGCCGATTTTGTCCCAGTTCCAGGCGAACGCGAGCGCGCCGCCGAAAACAAAGACAAATGTTAGCAAACCGATAATCGTTTCCATCCGTGACCTCCTATGTGCCGAAGCGTGGCTAATGACCAATTCGTTCTATCTCTGATTGGATAGCTCGGAGCACTTCGTCAAGAGCGTTGCCGCACGCGAGAGAGAAAACCTCGAGTTTCCGTGAAGCGAGGTACTCAATGAAAAGTCCTTACTGCTCTCTTGATAGCCCTTGCTCAATCCCGCCTTTTTCCATTACTAGACCACGCCCCCGCTTCGTGGTTACGCATATACAAAAAGGGGCAAAATGGTTTGTGGTGAGTGACGGGAGGATGGATGGCGGGAATCTATTACCCTCCGCCGGAACAATTAAAATCCATTCGTTCATAGCGACCCTCCTCTGCGCCGAAGCGCTGCTTATATTTCGTTGTGTGAATGCCGGATTAAAATACCGACTCTACTCAAGTCAATACCAGAAAAATTTCTAAATGTCAAATACAATTATTGTTTGCCACAATTTAGTTTTTAGTTTCAAGTTTTTGGTTGTTAGTTTAATATCCACGTCTTGGTGGGTGACGGCTTTGATGTCTTCATCGAAATAGTCAATTGAGAAACCTACGAGCTCAGCTTCCAAACCTAAATCATGA